>DATLZA010000129.1 GCA_035574235.1 Planctomycetota bacterium
CATGTAGACGGCGACCACGGTTCCCGTGGCATGCGTCGTGTTCCCGAGCACGGTGCCGGCCACGCGGATCCAGACGACTTCGTAGACCAGACCGCACAAGCCGGATGCGAAGAAGAGAAGCAGCGCCGCGGTTTTCATGAACTGGAGTGTACCCGCCGAAAGGTCGGAATCCGGAAGATTCTGCGCGAAGCGCCACCGGTTGGCCCGGATTCCCGGATTCGTGCGCCCGCGGGGTACGAAGTCGAGCGCGTCGCCGGTCCGCCGCTGGTCGAGCGTCCCATCATGGCCGGGTTCGACGACCAGGGGCGTCTTTACGTGAGCGATTCCGCCGGGGTCAACCTGCGCTTTCCTCAGCTCTCGGAGGCGGCGCCTCATCGGATCGTGCGGCTCGCGCGGCGGTCTTCGCGTTTCGGGAAGGGCTCAGGGAGGGTCCGGCGCGCCGCGATCGAGGACATCCGCGAAGGCCGCACGTCGATCATGCCCGCGGGGCTGGACCGGCAGCTCGCTCGGGAGGAGTTGCGGGACCTTCCGGCCTTTCTGGCGTCGCTTTGTTAGGCCGGCCGGATCGCCGGCAGGCCGTGCATGTAGGGGCGCAGCGCCTCCGGGACGACGACGCTGCCGTCGGCCTGCTGGTAGTTCTCGAGGATCGCGATCACGGTGCGGGGAAGCGCCAGCCCCGATCCGTTGAGGGTATGGACGAAGCGCACCTTGCCGTCGGCGTCGCGGAAGCGCATGTTGAGGCGCCGGGCCTGGAAGTCCGTGAAGTTGGAACAGCTGGAGACCTCGAGCCATTTGTCCAGACCGGGCGCCCACGCCTCAAGGTCGTAGGTCTTCGCGCTCGCAAAGCTCATGTCGCCCGTGGACAGAAGCACGACGCGATAAGGCAGTCCGAGCCGCCGGAGAACCTCCTCGGCGTTGCCGGTGAGGGACTCCAGCTCGTCCCAGGAGCGTTCGGGGCGGACGAGCTTGACCATCTCAACCTTGTCGAACTGGTGGATGCGCTGCATGCCGCGGGTGTCCTTGGAGTAGGCGCCGGCCTCGCGGCGGAAGCAGGCGGTGTAGCTCGTGTAGTAGATGGGGAGCCGCGCGTGGGGCAGGATCTCGTCGCGGTGGAGGTTGGTGACGGGCACCTCGGCGGTCGGGATGAGCCAGAGCTCGTCGTCCCGCAGACGGTACATGTCTTCCTCGAGCTTGGGGATCTGGCCGGTGCCGTACATCGAGGCGCGGTTGGCGAGGTAGGGGGGCCAGATCTCGACGTAGCCGTGCTCACGAATGTGGAGGTCGAGCATGAAATTGATAAGGGCGCGCTCGAGGAGGGCGCCGGCTCCTTTGAGGAGAAGGAAGTTGGAGCCGGAAAGCTTGGCGGAGCGCTCCTCGTCGAGGATGCCGAGGTCGCGGCCCAGGTCCCAGTGGGGCTTGGGGGCGAAGTCGAAGCGGCGGGCGGCGGGAGAGAAGCCCTCGGGCCACGTGCGCACGACGACGTTCCCGCGCGCGTCGGGGGCGACGGGGACGCTTTCGTGGGCCAGGTTGGGAATCCACTGGAGCAGGTCTTCCAGCCGGCGCTCGAGGGCTTTCATTTCCTCCTCGCGCTGGCGGATCGATTCTTTGACGGCCTTGGACTCCGCCTGGGGGGCCGAGACGTCGGCCTTGGGATCCTTTTTCTTGAGGGCGGCGATCTCCTCGGAGAGGGCGTTGATGCGGGCGCGGGCGGCGTCCACGTCCTGTTGAAGCTTCTTTTTTTGTTCGTAGAGGCGGACGACGGCGTCCACGTCGGCGCGGCGTTCGTTCTTGCGGAGGGCGTTTTCCCGGACGGCCTGCGCGTTTTCGGCGATGAATTTGACGTCCAGCATGGGGCGCGATTGTAGGAGGCGGGGACCCGTTCTTTCAATACAAAAGGGTGGGGCGGATTACGGGTTTTTGCTTGACTTCCGCGGGGGCGCGGGTATTAATTGTGTCCTCTTAACCGAGGCACTTTTCGGAGCCTGACGTGCCCCCGAAAACCGAGACGAAGGAAACTGTCGCCCGGAGCCGCCGCCGCACGGTGGTGGGAGTGGTGATCGGCGACAAGATGCAGAAGACGATCAAGGTGCAGGTCGAGCGCCTGGTGCGCCATCCGGAGTTCGAGAAGACGCTGCGCAAGCACTACGTCTGCTACGCGCACGACGAGAAGCGGGAAGCGCGCCGGGGCGACAAGGTCGAGCTGATGGAGACGCGGCCGCTCTCCCGGCTCAAGCACTGGAGGCTGGTGCGGGTGCTGGAGCGCTCGGCGGCGGGGGCGGCCGCGCCGGACGCCCGCCAGGCGGCGCGTCCGGGAGGCGGGGCGGAGTCGTCCCAGGCCTGAGGGGGACCCATCCATGATCCAGCTCAAGACGATTCTCGACGTGGCCGACAACACCGGGGCGAAGCTCGCCTCATGTATTCAGATCCTCGGGGACTCCAAGCGCCGCTACGGCCGGATCGGGGACATCATCGTGGCCAACGTCAAGCGGGCGGATCCCGGGGCGGCGATCAAGCAGGGGGATGTGGTTCGAGGGGTGATCGTGCGGACGCGGGCGGCGGCCCGGCGCGAGGACGGCTCGTACGTGCGGTTCGACCGCAACGCGATGGTGCTTCTGGACAACGACGGAAATCCGCGCGGAACGCGCATCTTCGGGGCGGTGCCGCGGGAGCTGCGCAACAAGTTCATGAAGATCATTTCGCTGGCGGCGGAAGTCGTATGATCCGCAGAAACGACATTGTTCGGGTGATCGCCGGCTCCGAAAAGGGGAAGACGGGGAAGGTGCTTTCCGTGGACCGGAAGGCGGGGCGGGCGCTCGTCGAAGGGGTGAACCGGCGGTGGAAGCACCTGCGCCGGTCGCAGCAGCACCCGCACGGGGCGCGTATTCAGAAGGAAGCGCCGCTGGATCTTTCGAATCTTCAGCTTCTCTGCGGCTCCTGCAACAAGCCGACGCGGGCGGTCATGAAGCGCCTGGAGGATGGGGAGCGGGTCCGCATCTGCAAGAAATGCCGCCAGGCGGTGGCGGCCGAGGTCTGATGGCCAGATTGCTTGAACGGTACCGGACGGAAGTGGTTCCGCAGCTCCAGAAGGAGCTGGGCACGGAGAATCCCCACGCGCTTCCGCGGCTGGACAAGATCGTGGTGTCCATGGGCGTGGGGAAGGCCCTGGAGAACAAGAACCGCCTGGACGCGGCGGCGCGCGATCTGGCGACGATCACGGGCCAGAAGCCGCTGGTGACGCGGGCGCGCAAGTCGGTGGCGGGCTTCAAGCTGCGCAAGGGGCAGGAGATCGGCCTCAAGGTGACGCTGCGGGGCCGGAGGATGTACGAGTTCCTGGACCGGCTGATCACGATCGTGATGCCCCGCATCCGGGACTTCCGGGGGCTGTCCCCGAAATCCTTCGACGGGGCCGGCAACTACAACCTGGGCATCTCCGAGCAGGTGGTGTTCCCGGAGATCAACATCGACAAGATGGAGTTCGTCCAGGGGATGAACATCACGATCGGGGTGAAGGCGCGCAAGCCGGAACATTCGTTCGAGCTTCTGCGCCGGCTGGGGGTGCCGTTCCGGGCGTCGTGAGGCGGGCGGCGGGGCAAGGCGTTCATCAACGCGAGGGTTTTTGAGTCATGGCGAGTCTTCGGTGGCGGGTCAAGCAGAAGCGCACGCCCAAGTTCCGCGTGCGGGCGTACAACCGCTGCGAGATCTGCGGGCGCCGGCGCGGGTACTATCGGAAGTTCCACATCTGCCGCCTGTGCTTCCGGAAGCTCGCCAGCAACGCGGAGATTCCGGGGGTCCGGAAGGCCTCCTGGTAAGGGTATAAGGGAGCCGTTCGCATGCCGAGTTCGGATCCGGTCGGCGACATGATCGCCATGATCAAGAACGCCGCGCAGCGGCGCCATCCGCGTCTTTCGCTGCCGCACTCCCGGCTGAAGGAGGGGGTGGCGCGGGTGCTCCAGAAGGAGGGGTACCTCCAGGACGTCCGGGTGACCGCCGACGAGAAGCGGCCCCAGATCAAGACGCTGCATCTGTACCTCCGGTACGATGAGGACGGGGCCTGCGTGATCTCGGAGATCCGGCGGGTGTCGCGGCCGGGGTGCCGGATTTTCCGCGGCGTGGACCGGCTGGGCCGGGTGCTGGACGGCCTGGGAATCGCCGTTCTTTCGACGTCCAAGGGGATCCTGAGCGACCGCCAGGCGCGCCGGGAGCGCGTGGGCGGCGAAGTCCTCTGCAAGGTGTGGTGAGGTCATGTCGCGCCTCGGGAAAAAGCCGATCGATCTGCCGGAGAAGGTCAAAGTCAGCGTGGCGGGACAGACCGTCACGGCCGAAGGCCCTCAGGGGCGGCACGCGCTGACGCTGCCGGCGGAGGTGTCGGCCAAGGTGGAGGAGGGCAAGCGGGTCGTCGTTTCCTGCAAGGGACAGACCCAGCAGCAGAAGGCGCTCTGGGGGACCTGGCGCAGCCATGTGGCCAACCTGATCGAAGGGGTTTCGAAGGGGTACGAGAAGAGTCTGGAGATCAACGGGGTCGGCTATAACGCCAAGGTGCAGGGCGACAAGCTCGTAATGACGCTGGGCTTTTCGCATCCGGTGGAGATGACGATTCCCAAGGGGCTGGCGGTGGCGTGCCCCTCGCCCACCGCGATCGTGGTCAAAGGCGTGGACAAGCACCTGGTCGGGCAGTTCGCCGCCGAGGTTCGGGCCAAGCGCCCGGCGGAGCCCTATAACCTCAAGGGCATCAAGTACAAGGACGAGGCGGTGCGCCGCAAGGCGGGCAAGACCTTCGTCACCGGGGCGACTTAAGAGACGAGGCGGGGGCGACCGTGAACCTGATCCGAGCGCAGGAAAGGCGCAAGTGGGAGCGGCGGCAGCGCCGGTCCTGGCATGTGGGCAACCGCATCTTCGGAACGAAGGAGCGGCCGCGGCTGTCCGTCTACCGGAGCCATCGGCACTTTCATTGTCAGATCATCGACGACACGACGGGGCACACCCTGGCGGCGGCCTCGACCCTGATGAAGGACCTGCGCGGGCAGCTCAAGCACGGAGGCGACAAGAAGGCGGCGGCCCTGGTGGGGCAGAAGCTGGCCGAGGTCGCCCGGGCGAAGGGGATCACGCGGGTCGTGTTCGACCGGAATTTTTACCGCTTTCACGGGCGGGTGCGCGCGTTCGCCGAGGCGGCGGCGAAGGGGGGGCTGGAGTTCCTGGTGAACCCGGACAAGAAGGAGCGTGCGCCCAAGGCGGCCAAACCGGCCAAGCCGGAGAAGGCTCCCGCCGCCAAGCCCAAGGGCGAAGGAAAGCCCGCCGCCAAGGCGCCGGCGCCCAAGCCCGAATCCAAGTAGAGGTGACGGATGGCCGAAGTGCGTGAGCGGCGCGAGAGCCGCGCGGGCGAGGACCTGGAGGAAATCGTCGTCAAGGTCAAGCGCTGCGCCAAGGTGGTCAAGGGCGGCAAGCGCTTCAGTTTCAACGCGCTGGTCGTCGTGGGCGACCGGAAGGGCCGCGTGGGCTGGGGCTACGGGAAGGCCAACGAAGTTCCCTTCGCGGTCAACAAAGGCATCCAGGAGGGCAAGAAGAACCTGATCGAGGTGCCCGTGGTGCGCACGACGATTCCCCACGAGGTGCGCCAGAAGCACGGGGCGACGGAAGTCGTGCTCCGTCCGGCCTGCGAGGGAACGGGCATCAAGGCCGGCGCGGCCGCCCGGGCGGTCCTGGAGCTGGCCGGCATCCACAACGTCCTGTCCAAGGTGTTCGGCAGCACGAATCCCATCAACGTGGTCAAGGCCACGTTCGAAGCGCTCTGCCGGCTGCGGCCGATCGGTCGGGTCGAGGAGCTGCGGGGCGTGAAGCTTCGCGAGAAGACGTCGGAGGCGCCGGCGCCGGCCGCCGCGGCGGCGTCCTCCGGGGAGACGAAGGCATGAACCTGACCGACGCCCGGAAGTCGCGGATTCCGCGCAAGAAGAAGTTCCCCGTGGGGCGCGGCCACTCCAGCGGGCTGGGCAAGACCTGCGGGCGGGGGCGCAAGGGCCAGTACGCCCGCCAGGGTGAAAGGTTCCGGCCCTACTTCGAGGGCGGACAGATGCCCATGGTGCGGCGCCTGCCCAAGCGGGGCTTCAATAACGCCGCGTTCAAGACGGATTACGAGGTCGTCAACGTCGGACAGCTCGAGGCGGCGTTCGCCCCGGGCGCCACCGTGGACGAAGCGGCCCTCCGGGCCAAGGGCCTGGTCCGCCGGACGGCCGATGGAGTCAAGATCCTGGGCGAGGGGGAGCTCACGAAGAAGCTCGTCGTCAAGGCTCACGCGTTCACCCGGTCGGCCGAGGAGAAGATCGTGAAGGCCGGGGGGAGCGTGGAGCGCCTGGGCGCCGCGGCGCGGTAGGCCATGCAGATCCTTCAGTCGTTCCAGAATATCTTCAAGATTCCGGAGCTGCGCGCCCGGATCCTCTGGACGTTCGCGCTTCTGATCGTCTTCCGGCTGGGAACCCACATTCCGCTTCCGGGCGTGAGCCCCGAGGGCATCCGTTCGTGGGCCGAGCAGCTGGAGCGGGAGGGGGGCGATCTTTTCGCCATGCTCCAGGTGTTCACGGGCGGCGGGTTCCTGAACCTGGCGCTCTTTTCGCTCGGGATCATGCCCTACATCACGGCCTCCATCATCATGCAGCTCATGACCAAGGTGAGCCCGACGCTGGAGGCGATCGCCAAGGAAGGTCCCAGCGGGCAGCGCAAGATCCAGCAGTACACCCGCTACGCCACGATTCCGGTGTGCCTGATCCAGGGGTTTTTCGCGGCCCGGCAGCTCGCCCAGGCGAGCGCTCAGCAGGCCGCGCAGAGCGGGCTTCCGCTTTTGACGAGCACGGGCTTCGGGACCTCGTTTCTCCTGGTGCTCGGCATGACGGCGGGGGCGCTCTTTGTCATGTGGCTGGGGGAGCAGATCAGCGAGCGGGGGATCGGAAACGGCGCCAGCGTCCTCATCATGGCCGGGATCGTCGCGCGGATGCCGGAGACGCTCTGGGAGATGTACACCAAGGCCCGGGAAGGATACGGCACGGTCACCATGGGTTCCATCCTGGCCACGCTGGCGCTTTATCTGGCGGCCATCGTGGGGGTCGTCTTCGTGACGCAGGCCCAGCGGCGGATTCCGCTCCAGCACGCCAAGCACATCCGGGGGCGGCGGATGATGACGGGCGGCCGGAACTACCTCCCCCTGCGGGTCAACACGGCGGGCGTGATGCCCGTGATCTTCGCCTCGTCGCTTCTGATTCTGCCGTCGCTTCTTTCGTATATTCCCGGTCTGGGATTCATGAGGGATATCTTCCAGCGCGGGTGGTTCTTCTACACGATCTTCTACGTGACGATGATCGTGTTCTTCTCGTACTTCTGGACGTACCTTTTCATGAAGCCGTCGGAGATCGCTCTTCAGCTCAAGGAGGCCGGCAGCTTCGTGCCGGGGATCCGTCCGGGGGAGAATACGACCGCCTACCTCGACCAGATCCTTTCGCGGATCACGCTCTGCGGGGCGGTGTTCCTGTGCGTCATCGCGCTGCTTCCGGATCTTCTGTCGGTGGCGATGGGGGTGGACCGGTATCTGGTGTCGTTCCTGGGCGGCACGGGGATCCTCATCGTCGTGGGCGTGAGCCTGGACGTGGTCCAGAAGATCGAATCGTATCTGCTGATGCATCACTACGGCGGCTTCCTCGGGCCGGGGACGACGATCCGCGGGCGGCGGTAGACCGCCGCGGGGTCCTCCGGAGGCCGCCCGAAGGAGCCCGCGCGGGGCGGGCCTTCACCCAGGCTGCGGCCCGCGAAGGCGGGTCCGGGGGCAAACGTGAGGCTTCTGTTGATCGGCGCGCCGGGATCGGGGAAGGGGACCCAGGCCAAGCGGCTTGCCGAGGAGCGCGCCGTGCCCCACATCGCCACCGGCGACATTCTGCGCGAAGCGATCCGGCAGGACACCCCCGTCGGCCGCGAGGCCCGTCCCTACATCGCCGCCGGAGGGCTCGTCCCCGACGACATCATGATCCGGGTGATCGAAGAGCGCTTCGGACGCGCCGACGTGGCCGCCGGATACGTCCTGGACGGGTTTCCCCGGACGCTTCCTCAGGCGGAGGCGCTGGAGCGGCTGCTGGCACGCCTGGGGCGGCCGCTGGAGCGGGTGCTCCTGCTGGAATGCCCCGAGGAGACGGTGCTGGACCGGATCACGGGACGGCGGACGTGCGAGGTCTGCGGGATGCCCTACCATCGGCGCCACCGTCCCCCGAGGCGCGAAGGGGTGTGCGATCGGGACGGGGGCCGGCTTGTCCAGCGCGAAGATGACACGGAACCCAAGGCGCGACGGCGCCTGGAGAAGTACCGGGCGGAGACGGCGGCGGTGGTGCCCTTCTACGAGGCGCGCGGGATCCTGAGGCGGGTGGACGCGTCGCGGTCGCCCGACGAGGTCTACGGGGCGATCCTGGCGTCCGTGAAGGATCTCGGGGGGAGGGAATAGGCCGTGGCCCCCATCGTGAAGGAAGTCTGGGAAATCGACCTGATGCGGCAGGCGGGCCGCATCGTGGCGCAGGGGCTCAAGCTTCTGGCGGAGCATGTGCGGCCGGGGGTGACGACCGCCGAGCTCGACGCGCTCTACGAGCGGCACGTGCGCGAGTCCGGCGCGGTGCCCACCTTCAAGGGATACCGGGGGTTTCCCGCCTCGATTTGCGTCTCGATCAACGAGGAAGTGGTGCACGGGATTCCCTCGCCCCGCCGGGTTCTCAAGGAAGGGGACATTGTTTCCCTGGACGCCGGAGCGACGTACAAGGGGTACGTGGGGGACGCCGCCGTGACGCTCCCGGTGGGGAAGATTTCCCCGGCGGCCCGGCGGCTGATCGACACGACGCGCGAGGCCCTGGAGGAGGCGATCAAGCTCGTGGCGCCCGGCGTCGGGCTTTCGAAGATCGCCGCGACGATTCAGCGGTACGCCGAGAGCCGCGGCTACAGCGTCGTCAAGAAGTTCGTCGGCCACGGGATCGGCCGGCAGATGCACGAGGAGCCGCAGGTGCCCAACTACGTGGACGGGCTGCCGCTGGAGCAGTTCGAATACATCCTGAAGCCCGGCATCTGCATCGCCATCGAGCCGATGCTCAACGAGGGGACCGACGACGTGCGGACCCTCAAGGACAACTGGACGGTGGTGACGCGGGACCGGAAGCTGTCGGCCCATTTCGAGCACACGGTGGCGGTGACCGAGAAGGGGCACGAGGTCCTGACGCGGCTGGAGGACCCGGGGCGCGCTTGACACGGCGGGGTCGAATCCCTATAGTAGGCGTTCCGCCGCGGGGCGTTTTTCGGGAGTCCGATGGCCAAAGAAGAGCCGATCCGCGTGGAGGCGATCGTCAAGGAGTCGCTTCCGAACGCGATGTTCCGGGTGAGTCTCGTGAAAAATCCGAACCACACGGTGCTCACCCACGTGTCCGGGAAGATGCGGATGAATTTCATCAAGATCCTCCCGGGCGACAAGGTGATCGTGGAGATGAGCCCGTACGACCTGACCAAGGGGCGCATCATTTACCGGGAGCATTAGCCGCGGCCATGAAAGTCCGACCGTCGGTGAAGAGGATTTGCGAGAAGTGCCAGATCGTCCGGCGCAAGGGGCGCATCCGGGTGATCTGCGCCAATCCGAAACACAAGCAGAGGCAGGGGTAAGCGTATGGCGCGCGTCGCCGGAGTGGAGATTCCCGCCCAGAAGCCCGCGTGGGTGTCGCTCACGTACGTTTTCGGGATCGGCCCGACGCTGTCGCGGAAGATCCTGAAGGAGGCGGGCGTGCCCGAACAGACGCGGGTGAAGGACCTCACGGAGGACCAGCTGGCGCGGATCAACTCGATCGTGGACAAGAACTACGTGGTCGAAGGCGCGCTGCGCCGCGTCATCGCCCAGAACATTCAGCGTCTCAAGGATATCGGGTCCTATCGCGGGGCCCGGCACCGGCGGGGGCTGCCGGTGCGGGGCCAGAGGACGCGCTCCAACGCGCGCACGCGCAAGGGACCGCGCAAGACCGTAGCGGGCAAGAAGCAGCCCAAGTCGCCGACCTAGAGGAGGAGCGCCCGTGGCCGACGAGAAGGACAAGAAGGACGCCGCCAAGCCCGCCGAGGGGGCGGCCCCGAAGGCCGAAGAGAAGAAGGCACCGGCCCGAAAGGCCAAGAAGCTCGTGCCCAAGGCCATCGCCCACATTCAGGCGACCTTCAACAACACGATCATCACCATTACCGATCCCGCGGGGGACACGCTGTGCTGGGCGTCCGCCGGGACGATCGGCTACAAGGGGTCTCGGAAGTCCACCCCCTTCGCGGCCCAGAAGGCGGCCGAGAGCGCCGCGGAGAAGGCCCAGAAGTTCGGCGTCCGGGAGGTGGAAGTGCGCATCAAGGGCCCGGGGGCCGGGCGGGAGAGCGCGATCCGGGCGCTTCAGTCGGCGGGGCTGGAGGTCCGCGTGATCGAGGACGTGACGCCCCTGCCGCACAACGGCTGCCGGCCCCGGAAGAAGAGGAGAGTGTAAGCGATGGCGCGCATCACCGGAGCCAAGTGCCGGATCTGCCGGCGGCTGGGGACGAAGCTTTTCCTCAAGGGCACGCGCTGCGACACGCCCAAGTGCCCCATTGAGAAAGACAATAAGCCCCCCGGCCAGCACGGCGCCAAGCGCGTCCGGCTGACCGAGTACGGCATCCACCTGCGCGAAGTGCAGCGCGCCAAGAAGATGTACGGCGTCCTCCAGCGCCAGTTCCGCCGGTACTACGCCGAGGCCATCGCCAAGCCGGGCAACACCGGCGATTACCTCATCCAGACGCTGGAACGCCGCCTGGACAACGTGGTTTACCGGCTGCGCATGGGGACCTCGCGGGCGCACGCGCGCCAGCTCATCCTCCACGGCCACATCCGCGTCAACGGGCGCAAGGTCACGGTGCCTTCGTATCCCACGGACGCCGGGGACGTCATCGAGCCCGCGCGCCGCGAGCGCAGCGTCAAGATCGTCAAAGAGGCCCTGGCGCTCAAGAAGGACGTCGAGGTGCCTTCGTGGCTCAAGCTCGTCGAGGACCCGCCCCAGGGGACGGTGGTGTCCCTTCCGACGGCCCAGGAGCTTCAGGTGCCCGTGGAGTCCCAGCTCATCGTCGAATACATGTCGCGATAGACGTCGTGTCCGAGCGCCGGCCCGGACGGCCGGGCGCGCGCGGGCCTTCGCGCCCGCGGAAGCGCGCGCGTCCGTGCGGGCCGGCCAACCTGAGGAGCCGCGGTCATGAGAGTCCGCTGGAAGGAATTCGAGCTGCCCACCCGGGTCGCGCTGGACGAGAAAACGTCCACGCCCACCTACGGGATGTTCATCGCCGAGCCGTTCGAGCGCGGGTTCGGCACCACGATCGGAAATTCGCTGCGCCGCGTCCTTTACTCGTCCATCGAGGGAACCGCGGTCACCCACGTCAAGATCAAAGGGGCCGCCCACGAGTTCACGGCCCTCGAGGGCGTCGTCGAGGACGTCACCGACATCGTGCTCAATCTCAAACAGCTCGTCGTCAAGATCGCCGACGAGGGGCGCAAGACCCTGCGCCTGGACGTCCAGAAGAAGGGCCCCGTCAAGGCCGCCCAGATCGTGCCCGAGGCGGGCGTAGAGATCATCAACCCGGATCTGCACATCTGCACGCTGGCGGAGGACACGGAGTTTTCCGCCGAGATCACGGTGGCCAAGGGCCGCCGGTACGTGACCGCCGAGGAGCACTCCAAGGACGGGTCCGAGATCGGCGTGATCCCCGTGGACGCGAGCTTCTCGCCCGTCAAGCGCGTCCGGTACAAGGTCGAAAACACGCGGGTGGGGAAGCTCACCAACTACGAGCGCCTGATCCTGGAGATCTGGACGAACGGCACGATCTCCCCCGAGGAGGCTCTGACCGAGGCCTCCAAGATCCTCCGCAAGCATCTGAATCCCTTCGTCCAGTACTTCGAGCTGGGCCGGGAGCTTCAGGTCAACGAGAAGAAGGAGGAAGAGCTTCGCAAGAAGGAGCAGGAGAAGGAGGAGCTTCGCCAGAAGCTCTCGATGTCGATCTCGGAGCTCGACCTCTCGGTGCGCTCGGCCAATTGCCTGTCCAGCGAGCGGATCGAGACGATCGGGGAGCTCGTCTCGCGCTCCGAGGCGGAGCTTCTCAAGGTCCGCAACTTCGGCAAGACGTCCCTCCGGGAGGTCAAGAAGAAGCTGGCCGACATGGGGCTGTCGCTCGGCATGGACCTGGAGGGGATCTTCGGCAAGAAAGCCCCGTTCCCGGGATAGCGCCATGCGTCATCGACTCAAGGGCCGCAAGCTCGGACGGACCACCGCGCACCGGCAGGCGCTGGAGCGGAACCTCGTGCGGAGCCTCTTCACGTACGGCCGCGTGATCACCACGCTCGAGAAGGCCAAGGAGTTCCGGGGCACCGCCGAGCGGCTCATCCAGCTCGGCAAGAAGGGCGGACTGGCCAACTTCCGGCGGATCCTCCGCACCGTCCAGGACCGCGCGCTCGCCCGGAAGATCGTCGAGGACGTGGCCCGGCGCTTTCCCGACCGCCAGGGCGGCTACACGCGCGTCGTGCGGCTGGGGGGATCCCGCTGGGACGGCGACGGGCGCGGGCTTTACGCCTTCAACCGGCTGGGGGACAACGGCCGCAAGGCCATCTGGGAACTCGTGGTCCGCAAGGATCGCGAGGAGGAGATGAAGCTGGCCGGCGTCGGCGCGGCCGCCCGGGAGGCGGAGGAGGCCCGCCGCGCGGAGCGCAAGAAAGCCCGAGCGGGCGGAAGCGCTTCCCCCTAGATCCGCGCCGCGTTCGTCACCGGCGCAGGAGCGCCAGCGCGGCCCTCGTGTCGTCGGCGAACCGCAGGACCTTCGACAGGCCCAGGATGTTGAAGACGTCCAGGATCTCCGGGGGCGCGGCGGCGAAGACCACGTCTCCGTTGTGCTTGAGCGCGGTGTCGCGCGACCCGATGAAACACCCGAACCCGGCCGACGAAACGTAGCGGCAGCCCTTGAGGTTCACCACGATCCGGTAGATCCCCTTCCGGAAGATCTCGTCGATCGCCGCCTCGACCCGTCCGAAGTTGGACCAGTCCAGGGAGCCCTCGATCCGGATCTCCGCGACGCCGGGAGCGGCCTCCGAAACGTCCACTCGGATGTGTTCCGCATCGGCGTCGGACATGGTCGCTCCTCGGGATCCCCGCCCTTCGAGTATATCCCTCCCTCCGTCCGGCCGGGGAGGGCAAATCCGATCAGACCGGCATTCCTCCGGGTCCCAGCTCGACGTCGAAGAGCGCCTCCATCTGCCGGCGCAGGTCCTCGAGCTCCGCGTCCGAGATGGGCGGGTCGGGGATCTCCACGGTCTCGCCGTCCCACGATTTCTCCAGGCGCAGGCGGCCGTCGCGGGACCCCAAGAGGCGGACCCGGCGCTTGCGCGCCAGGAGAAGCGCCGTGAGGTAGGCGATCTTGGTCCGGGCGGGATCGTCGGAGGGCTTTTCGAGCAGCCTCTTGAAGAACTCCTGCATCGCGCCGACGTCCTCCAGGCGGCGGCGCTCCAGGCGCGGCATCCGGGTCTTCCAGAAGGAGAAGAGGTCCGGCCGCCGGTCCCAGCAGCTCAGGCAGACGTCGCGGCGTTCGAAGCGGGATTCGACCTCCGCGATCCCGGAGTAGTGCTCCTCCTCGGACCCGAAGGCGCGCCCGCAGACCGAACAGGCCCTCCCGCGGCGGGCGATCTTCCATTCCTCGGCGTGAAGCGTCATCGTTGCGGTTTCCCCGTCAACCTCACGTGTCCGGTGCCCAGCACCTCTTCTATATCGGCAAAAAACCGCGCGGAAGGCGACACGAAGTGTTCGTTGCCCGCCTTGACGAGCACGCGGTGACCCGAGGGGGTGTCCACCTCGAAGAAGACGGGGCAGGAGCCGGAGTGGGCCCGCAGGACGTCCTGAAGGCGCATGAGCAGGTCCTCGTCCAGACCCGCGCTGGCCACCGTGAGGCGCACGCTGCCGGCCAGGATCTCGGGCGCCTTCTCGACGGGCACCACCTGCGAGACCCGCAGGAGAGGCGTGTCCTCGCGGAAACCCACGCGGCCCGCCACGAAGACGATCGCGTCGTTGACGAGATGCTCGCGGTTGGCCCCGAAGTCGCCCGCGTAGCAGACCGCCTCGCAGCTTCCGGTCAGGTCGCCGAACTTGAAAAAGACGTACTTCTGGCCGGCGTTCTTTCCGGTCTTGGCGACCTGAACGCGCAGGCCGGAGATCATGCCGCCCAGGGTGACCTCCTGACCTTCCTCCAGGTCCGGGAGCCGGTCCACCGTGGCCGACGAGAGGCTGCGCAGGAGTTCTTCGTAGCGCACGAGCGGGTTCACCGTGACGTAGCAGCCCAGGGCCTCCTTTTCGTACGCCAGGAGGGTCTCCGGAGGCCACGGCGGGACGTCGGGCAGACGCTCCTCGGAACCGCCGTTCTGGGGCCCGTCGAACATCGACAGCTGTCCCGTCTTGCGATCGGCCTGCTTGAGCGCCCCCAGACGCAGCGCCGTCTCCAGGGCCTCCCAGAACTGCGCGCGATGGCCGCCCAGGCGGTCGAAGGCGCCGCATTTGACGAGCTGCTCGACCGCCTTCCGGTCGGCCGTCCGCGGATCCAGGCTCTCGCAGAACTGGAAGAGCGAGGAAAATCGACCGAGCCGCCGGCGGGCCTCGAGAATCCCCTGCACCGCCCGCTCTCCCACCCCCTTGACGGCGCCCAGGCCGAACCGGATCCTCCGTCCTTCGACCTTGAAGTCGAGGTCGCTCTCGTTGACGTCGGGAGGAAGCACCTCGATGCCGAGCTGCCGGCACTCCTCGATGTACTCGGCGAGCTTGTCGGTGTTTCCCATGGAGCAGGACATGAGCGCGGCCATGTACTCCACGGGATACTTCGCCTTGAGATAGGCCGTCTGGTACGAGACGATGCCGTAGGCGGCGCTGTGGGACTTGTTGAAGCCGTACCCCGCGAAGTAGGCCATGAGGTCGAAGATTTCGGTGGCCTTCTCCGCGGGAACTCCGTTCTTCCCGGCCCCCTGAATGAACTGCTCCTTGTACCGGGCCATGATCTCCGGGATCTTCTTGCCCATCGCCTTGCGGAGCCCGTCGGCGTCGGCCATCGAGAAGCCGGCCATCACGTTGGCGATCCGCATGACCTGCTCCTGGTAGAGGATGACCCCGTTGGTCTCCTTCAGGATCGGGTCGATCATCGGGTGGAGCGACTTGACGGGCTCCAGGCCGTGCTTGCAGCGGATGTACTGCTCCACCATTCCCGACTGCAGCGGCCCGGGGCGGAAGAGCGCGATCGTGGCGATGAGATCCTCGATCCGGTCGGGCCTCATCTTCTGCACGAGCTCGCGCATGCCGCGCGAGGTTTCGAGCTGGAAGACCCCCTTCACCGTGCCCCGGCCCAGCATGGCGAAGGTCTCGCGGTCGTCCAGCGGAATCCTGCCGAGGTCGACGTGTTCCCCGCGGGTCTTCTCGACGAGCTTGACCGCCCGGTCGAGAACCGTCAGCGTTTCCAGGCCCAGGATGTCCACCTTCAGGATCCCGAGCTTGGTGATCGCGTTCATGTCGTACTGCGTCATCACGGCCCCGTCCTGGACGTAAAGGGGCACGATGTCCTCGAGGGGCCGGTCGCCGATGACGACGCCGGACGCGTGCTTGCCCGCGTGGCGGGCGTTGCCCTCCAGCCGCAGCGCGATCTCCCAGACCTCCTTGAGGGCGGGGTTCTCGTCCAGCGCCTTCTGCAGGTCCGGCTCCATCCGCAGCGCGTCGGCCAGCGTGATGTCGAGGACCTTGGGGATCTTCTTGGCCAACTGGTCGATGACCTTGAGGTCCACGCCGAGCACCCGGCCCACGTCCCGCAGCACGGCCCGGGCCTTCATCGTGCCGTAGGTGATGATCTGGGCCACACGGTCCCGGCCGTATTTCTCGATGATGTAGTCGATGACGCGGCCGCGGTCCTCGTTGGAGAAATCCAGGTCGATGTCCGGCATCTCCTTGCGGGAGGGGTTCAGGAACCGCTCGAAGATGAGATCGTAGCGCAGGGGATCGATCGAGGTGATTCCCAGGCAGTAGCCCACGAGCGAGCCGGCCGCCGACCCCCGCCCGGGACCCACGCGGACGCCGTTCTCGCGCGCGAAGCGCCGCAGGTCCCAGACGATGAGGAAGTAGCTCGCGAACCCCATCTTGTCCATGACCGACAGCTCCTCGTCGAGCCGCCGGCTCACGGCCTCGGGGAGCGGATCGCCGTAGCGCTCCCGGGCGCCCTGGAACGACAGCTCCCGCAGATAGTCGACCGCCCGGGCGTACCCCGGCGGAAGGTCGAACGGGGGCAGATGGATCTCGTCGAAGCGCAGCTCCAGGGAGCACTGCTCGGCCACCTCGAGCGTCGTCCGGAGCGCTTCCGGAAGGTGCGCGAAGGCCCGCGCCATCTCCTCGGGGGACTTCACGTAGAATTCCGGGGTCGGCAGGCGCAGGCGGTCCGGATCCGAGACGAGGGATCCCGTGGACAGGGCCAGCAGCGCATCGTGGGCCTTCGCGTCGTCCCGGGCCATGTAGTGGGAGTCGTTCGTGGCCACGAGCTTCAGGCCCAGCTCGCGGGCCGCCCGCCGCGCCCCTTCCTGCAGCTTGCGTTCGTCCTCGAAGTCGTGGTTCTGGACTTCGAGGAAGAAGTGCTCGGGCCCGAAAATCTGGCGGTATTCGTCGGCGACACGCAGCGCGCGGTCCCAGTCCTCCGCCCGGCACGCCCGGCCGAATTCGGAGGAGGGACAGCCCGACAGCGCGATGAGCCCTTCGTGGTGACGGGCCAGCAGCTCCTTGTCCATCCGCGGCTTGTAGTAGAAGCCTTCGCGGAAGGAGGCGCTGGTGAGCTTGAGAAGGTTGCGGTATCCCTTCTCGTTGCGCACGAGCAGCGTCAGGTGGTACGCCGGCTCCTTGAGTCCCTTGACCTCCCGGCGCTCCAGGCGCGAGCCGGGCGCCACGTACGCCTCCATGCCCAGAATGGGCTTGACCCCGGCCTTGAGGGCGGCGTCGTAGAATTCGATCGCCCCGAACATGTTGCCGTGGTCGGTGAGCGCGCAGGCGCGCATGCCGAGCTGCGCCACCTTCTTGACGAGGTCCTGGATCTTGCAGGCTCCGTCCAGGAAGGAGTAATCGCTGTGGACGTGCAAATGGACGAACTCGGGGTTCACCGTGCGCGGATTATAAGGCCGCCCGCCGCGTGCGTCAAAGTCCCGTCCGGCCCTCCGGCGAGGTATCATACGGAAGGGCGGGGGCCGGGGGTGGGGCGATGGCCGGAAGACGCGCGGGAGAATTCACCACGGGCCAGGTGGCCCGCCTCGTCGGCACCAGCCGCACCACGGTCGCGCGCGCGATCCGCCGGGGGCTCGTGCGCGCCCGCCGGACGGCCGGCGGCTGGTACGTGCTTTCCCGCGAGGAAGTCCTGCACTTCCTCTGGGAACTCTCCTTCACCCGCACCGCGGCGCCCCACGTGCGCAAGGCGGCCGCCCGCGTCTACGCGCGCATGATCGCCGCCCCCCGCCCGCGGCCCCGGCGCTAACGGGCCTCCTTTCCTTCGATCGACCGGTTCATCGCCGCCACCATGGCCGCCGCCAGGGCCAGCCCCGCCAGCGCCGAAAGGAAGACCGACGCCTCCGCGTATTCCGGCAGCTCGAAATTCCGCACGTACTTGAAGACGCGCCCGGGCCGGCCTTCGAAAAGCAGCGTCCGGAGAAGCGCCCGCACGTTGTTGGTGACCGTGTAGGCGGCGAACTTCACCGGCCACCAGGTCACCATGAGCTCCCAGAAGAAAACGGGCGCCACCGCCGCCGTCATCGCCCCCCTCGGGTGCCGGAACGCGAAGCCGCACGTCATGGCGTATCCCAGCGCGATCACGATCCCCGCCCCTCCCGCGAGCGTGCAGACGCCGACGTCGCGCGCCAGGGTCGGGAACGGCCCCCCGGCCGCCCGCGCCGCCAGCGCGGTCAATAGCAGGCTCGCGCCGAGGAGAGCCCCGAGCGCCGCCGCGGTCACCCCCGCCTGGACGAGCACGGTCAGCCAGCGGGGAAGCGCCGACAGGAACAGATACCCCGCCGTCCCGTCCTCGATTTCCCCGGACGAAAGGGAAAGCCCGTAGATCACGCCCAGGAGGTAGACGACGAACCAGAGCGTCACGTAGAAGACGATCTGGCGGAACACCTCCGGCGCGCGCGCCTCGGGCGCCAGCGCGGCCACCAGAGCCAGGACGGGCGGCAGGCCCAGAAGAAACGCCGCGGCCGCCGCGCGCCGGCCGGAGCCGAAGGTGCGCAGCGTCAGGCCCGCCAGTCCCAGAATCGCGCGGATCATTGCGTCAGGTATCGGAACACCGCCTCCAGGCCCTCGTCCGGGGAGTGAATCTCCTCGATCGGCAGGTCCGCCTCCAGCGCCAGCCGCGGCAGCTTCGCGTAGAAGACGTCCGGCTCCGGCGTGCGCACCCAGAGCGTTCCGTCCTCGAAGCGCACCTCCACCACTTCCGGCTCCCGCGCCAGGAGCGAGGCGAGATCCCGCGGGCGCGGCGTCCGCAGCCGCACGGAGTGGGGATGCCGGTCCAGGAGCGAGCGGATTTCCCGCACGTCCCCTTCCGCCACGAGCCGCCCCCGGTGGATGAGCACGATCCGCCGCGTGAGCTGCTCGATCTCGCGCAGGACGTGGCTGGAGACCAGAACGCTGCGGCCCTCCGCGGCGAAGGACTTGATCAGAGCGATCAGGTCCTGGCGGACGAGGGGATCGCAGCCCGTCAGGGGTTCGTCGAGCACCAGAAGCTCCGGTCCGTGGGCGACGGCCTGGGCGAGCTTGAGGCGCTGGCGCATCCCGCGGCTGTATCCGGCGATCCGGCGGTCGGCCACCTCCGCGAGGCGGACCCGCTCAAGGGCCTCCGTCGCGGCGCGCGCGGCGTGGCGCACCCCGCGCAGACGGGCCAGAGCCGTGACGAACTCGCGTCCCGTCAGGCCCTCCCAGAAGCCGTCGTGCTCGGGACAGTGGCCGATCCGGCGCGCCAGGCGCGGGTTGTTCCAGGGACGCTCCCCGAGGACGCGGATCCGCCCGGACGATTCCTGCATGAGGCCGATCACGATCCGCAGGAACGTGCTCTTGCCCGCCCCGTTGGGGCCGAGAAGTCCGGTGATCCCCGGCGGCACCGAGAGCGTGACGTCGTTGAGCGCGATCACGCGCCCGTACCACTTGTTCAGGCGCTCCGCCTGGAGGATCATTCGCCCTCCTCCGCCGCCCGCAGGCGCCAGGCCGTCACGGCCAGGGACACCAGCGTCACGCCCCCGAGGATGAGGAGCGGTTCCTCCCACCCGCAGGCCAGAACCGGATCCGTGCGCTGGCGCGCCGGATAAAGGAGGTCGCCCAGGTGCGCCGTCAGCCGCACCCAGGAAATCATGCGGCACCACTCGCGGTCGAGAAGGTTCGTCAAAGCCTCGCTGAACGCCCAGCTGGAGAAGAAGAGCGAAGCCCAGAGGAGCCCCGCCACCTGGGCGCTCCGGGTGAGCGACGAACAGGCCAGGACCGCCGCCGTCATGGGAACGACGATGACGAGCGAGTGGAGCGTGATCGCGCCCAGGTCCGCCAGGCGCTGGCCGAAGGTGAGCTTCTCGGAACCCATGCCGAGCTGGCCGAGAAAAAGCGCCACCCCGGGACCCCAGGTGGCCGCCATGAGGAATCCGGCCAGCGCCAGGAACTTTCCGGCGAGGTAATCCCGCCGCCGGATGGCCCGGGAGAAGTACATTACGATCGCCCGATGCCTGAGGTCGCGCGCGATGAGGGAGGCTCCGACCGTCGTCGAAAGGACCATGAGGATCATCGAGAAGAGGAAGTTGTTGTAGAAGCCTTCGCGGTAAAGGCGGTTGCCGAAGGCGTAGGGCACGACCACCTGCTGCGAGGCGGCGATGAAAAGGATCAGAAGCCAGCTTCCGACGACGACGAAGGAAAGCGCCACGACCAGAAGCGTCCGCCGGCTCCGAAAGGCCAGGGCGAGATCCATCCACGCCATCGCCGCCACGCGCCGCGCGCGCGACGTGTACGTTCCGGACCAGGGCCGGTAGGACGGGTCGTAAACCGCCATGTCAGGCGCCGCCGACGATTTCCGCGAAGCGTTCCTCCAGGCGCGCGCGGGCCCGCTCCAGACCCCGCAGCTGCACGCCCGCTTCGACGGCCGCCTCAAGCAGCGGCCGCGTTCCCGCCGCCCCCGTCACGCGCAGCGCATCCTCGTCCTCCTGAGGCCGCGCCTCCAGGCCGCGGCGGCGCAGGGCCCGGAGGAAGGCCTCCCGGTCCCCCTTCACGCGCACGTCGTAGGCTTCCTCTCCGCCCTCCAGGAGGCGGCCGATCTCGTCGTTGGCCACCGGGCGCCCGCGATGCAGGATGACGACGCGGTCACAGACCGCCTCGACGTCGTGCAGCAGATGCGTCGAGAGGAGCACGTGGATGCCGCGCGTCCGGGCGATGTCCCGGATGAGGTCGAGCATCTCCTCCCGGGCCCGCGGGTCCAGGCCGGTCGTGGGTTCGTCCAGGAGGAGAAGCCGCGGATGATGGACGATCGCCTGGGCGAACTTCGCCTTCTGTTTCATGCCCGTGGAATAGGATCCCACGTCCCGGTAGCGCTCTTCGTGGAGGCCCACGTAGTTGAGCACCATGTGGGTGCGCTGCATGGCGTCCGTATGGGGCAGGCCGGTCAGGCGCGCGGCCAGATAGACCGCGTCGACGGCGTTCATGCCGGGGATGAAGCTCTCAAATTCCGGCATGTAGCCGATCTGCTGGCGGATCTCGAGGATCCGGCGCCTGGGGTCGAGGCCCAGGACGCGCGCGCTTCCCGACGTGGGGCGCACGAAGCCGAGGAGGATTTTCAGGAGCGTGGACTTCCCCGCTCCGTTGGGTCCGAGAAGCCCCACGGCGCCCCCCGGGACGCGCAGCGTGAGGCCGTCCAGGGCGCGGGTGCGGCCGTAATCCTTGACGAGGGCGTCCGTTTCAATGACGTCCACGAAAACCCATCTTACTCCAGCGGGGTCCCGGCGGAAAGAGGGAGTCCGGGGAATTCGCGCTCCCCTCGACACGGAGGGGCCGGGTTGATAGGCTCTCGGAAGGCATGACGGCGGAGGAAATCGTCCGGGAGATCGTCGAGGATCGGCACCGCGGGGCGACGGAGCTGGCGGAGCGGGCGCTCGATGCGCTGGCGCTTTCGCGATCCGTGGCGGCCCGCCTGCGCGGCGCGCGGCCGGGTCTTCCGCTGATCGACGCGGTTGTTGGCGCGGCCCTCCGGCATGGGGTCGCTGCGGCGCGCCGCGATCTGCGGCGGCGGCGGGCGCGGCTCCTCGAGCAGGTCCGGCACATCCTTCCCCCTCGCGCCCGGTACATCGTCTTCGGCGGCAGCGGCACCGTGGAGGCCGTGCTCCGGGCCGTCCGGGCGCAGCGGGTCGAGGAGTTTCCCGCCGACGTGGCTCTGGTCGGGGCGGACGCGCTCCTGCCGGGGGGCGATTTCATCAACGCGCGGGGCACGGCCGGGTTCGTGCGCCGGGCGCGGGAGGCGCACTGCGGGGTTTTCGTGGTGGCCTCCGATCTCAAGCGGGTGCGGCGGGAGGTGCCCTTGGAGCCGGGTCTGGAGCGCGTGGACGGCCGCTGGATCCACGGCGTACTGACGGAAACGGGGCTTCACTATCCGGCGCTGGCCGCGGTCCCGGGGGTAGATCCGTCCTGGATCGACCGGGGAGCGCTCGATCCGTCCGTCCGGCGCGGTCGCTGCCATCCTCATCACGGACCCGACGCGGCGGTCCTCCGCGTCCCTCGCCGGCGTCCTGTGTGATATGATGGCGCGGCGCGGCCGGGATGGTTCCAGGGCGAGGACCGGTTCGAGTCCTGCGGGGTGATCCTCATGCTGATCGATCTCAAGCTTTCGGATTTCCTGGAAGCGGTGGCGGCCAAGACGCCGACGCCGGGCGGAGGAAGCGTCGCCGCCGCGGTCGGAGGCCTGGGGGCCGCCCTGGGGGTGATGGTCGCCCGGTACTCGGAAGCCGCCGACGCGGAGGGCGCGCTGGACGAGGTCAAAAACGGCTTTCTTCCGCTCGTGGACAAGGACGCGGAGGCGTACGGGCAGGTGAACTCCGCCCGCCTGCTTCCGAAGGGGACCGAGGAGGAAAAGAAACGCCGCAAGGAGGCGCTCCAGAACGCGCTGGTGGAAGCGTCCGAGGCGCCTCTCAAAGGGATGGCCCTGGCGGTGCGGGGCCTGCGGGCGCTGGCGGATCTGGCCCCGCGCTGCAATCGGCATCTGGCGAGCGACCTGGCCGGGGCGGTTTCCTGCCTGGAGGCGGCGCTGGCCGGGTGCGGCGAGAACGTGCGCGTCAACGCGGTTGCGATTCTGGACAAGGAACGCCGGGGGCGCCTTCAGGACGAGCGGAGGCGCCTTCTGGAGGACGGCGCGGCGCTCAAGGCACGGATTCTGAAGGAAGTCGAGGTTCTCCATGCCCGCACGTGACGGCGTGAACCGGATCGCGCTTTGGGCCGTTTGGGCGGGGCTGGCCGCCGGCTGCTCGGGCTCCGCCGCGGGGTCCGGCCGTGGAGGAGGGGGGCCTCGGGAGGACGACTTGGGTCCGTTGGACCTGGAAATCGTGCGGGCCGCCTCCGAGAAGCATCGCCAGTACGTCGAAGCGCTGCTCCTGTGCGGGAGCTCCGCTCCGGCGGACTGGGATCGGGCCCGCCGCGCCCTGGAGATCCTGCAGCCGTACCATGTCTTCCGCGAGGATCCGGAACTGATTCGCGCCTTCCGGGCGGGGGACGAGCGGGCCCGCCTCGAGCTGGGCCGGCGGGGGAGAATCCTGCAGGCGCTTTCCGTTCTGTGGGGACGCTACGACAAGGACGCGTGGGACGAGGCGCGGCGGACGCTTCTCGACGAAGGAGAGCCGGGTCAGGTGCTTCTCGCGACCACGCTCCTGCAGAGGCTCCTGAGCGAGCAGTTCCGGGTGGAGGAAGTCCCGGACGCGCGCAACCCGGCGCTGCGCCAGGTTCGGGACGTGTCGGTCCACCTGCGCTACCAGATCGTCGAGTCGGGTCCGGTGGCGCTGGAGACCGCGGTGGCTCTGGCGGACGCGCTGGCGAAGGACACGCCCGCGACGCCGCTGTTTCGTCACGAGGATCTGACCCAGGTGCTTCTGGTGCTCATCCAATTCGGCGACCGGGGGCGTCCGAAGGTCGAGGAGTTGGCGGGGCATCCGAATCCGAATGTCCGCCGGGTGGTCGCGCGGGCGCTGGGGGAGGGAAGGGACCCGGCGGGCCTGTCGCTTCTGGCCCGGATGCTGGCGGGGGACGCGGAGTGGGCGGTGCGGGCGGGGGCGGCGCAGGGGCTGGGCCGGATGGCTCCGGCGCGCGCGGCGGCGGGCCGGATTCTCGTTGAGCGGCTTCGGGAGGAGCGCGACCGCACGGTGCGGCTGGCGATTCTGGAGGCTCTCGGGGAGCTTCGTTACGAGGAGGCGATCCCCGACCTTATGGCGATGCTGGACGTTCCAAGCGTGGAGGTGTCCACGGCGGCGATGGCCGCGCTGTACCGCATTACAGGCGAAAAATTCGTCCGGCGGGAGGACTGGTCCCGCTGGTATGCCGAGCAGTATCCGCGCTGGAAGTCCCGCCGTCCGAAGTAGCGCGCCGCGATGCGTCACGTCACCCGCCGGGAAATGCAGGAGATCGACCGCCGCGCGACGGAGGAGTTCGGCGTGTCGGCCGACACCCTGATGGAGAACGCGGGCCGGGCGGTGGCCGACGTGGTGGAAGAACGGATTTCGCGCGCGTGTCCCGTGGTGGTCGTCTGCGGCAAGGGGAACAACGGCGGCGACGGATTCGTGGCCGCGCGGCACCTTGCGGAGCGCGGGTTCGAGGTGGAGGTTCTGGCGCTGGAGCCGCGGTACGACCCGGCCACGCCGGCGGGCCGGGCCTGGGAGAAGGTTCGGGACCGCGTGGAGTTCGTCGGCCGGTTCAAAACGCGCCCCATGGCGGCGATCGTGGACGCCCTCTTCGGCACGGGGCTTTCCCGCGAGGTGCGCGGCCGGGAGCGCGACCTCATTCAGGCGATGAACGCGTTCGATCCGCGCTGGTTTCCCATCGTGGCGGTGGACATCCCTTCGGGGCTGGACGCGGATACCGGTCGCCCCCTCGGCGTGGCGGTTCGGGCCGCCGCCACCGTGACGCTGGGCCTGCCGAAGGTGGGGTTTCTCCGGCCGGAGGCTCGACCGTACGTGGGCGAAGTGATCGTGGCGGACATCGGTTTCCCTCCCGAACTGCTGCGCTGACGCGACAGGCGCCCGGAAATTCGATTGACAGTCTCCGCTTCTCGTGTCAGAATAAATTCACAAATTTACGCATAAGTAAGTTTGTAAAGTAGGCGCAGACCGAATCGCAGGGCATCGAGAGGGGAGGCGAGGGGCGAAGCCTGGCCTGAAGGGGAGGGGGCGTGGAGCGAATCAGGGTTCGGACGGGGGCCGACGATGGATGATGCCGCCGCCCGGCGCGCGTCGCAGGTGTGCCGGATTCTCGGAAATCCTCTGGCCTACCGCATCGTCCGCCGGCTGGTCGGGGCCCGGCTCAGACCGATGGAGCTGGCGCGGGAACTTCGGGCCTCTCCCACCTCGATCGTCAACCAACTCAAGCACCTCAAAATCGCCGGGGTGGTGCGCTACCGGTCCACCGGCGTCCGGCGCGGCGGGCGGCGCGTGGAATACTGGCTGGCCGACCCGTCCCTGGGCCGCTGCGTCGAGGGACTGGAGCGCTGCCTCGGGCGCCTGCCCCGGTAGCCGCGCCCGCCTCGCTCCAAGGGACGGAACGGCCGCTTTCGGATGGCGTCCCCCGCCGCCGCGTGCTACGCTGATCCCATGACCCGAATTCTCGTTCTTTCGGCCTCCGCCGGCGCGGGCCATAACCGCGCCGCCGAAGCCATCGCCGAGAACGCGCGCGCCTTCTGCCCGGGCGTCGAGGTCGCCTGGGTGGATTCCCTCCGCTACACGAACCGCCTTTTCGCCAAGGTCTACGAGCAGAGCTACTTCTGGATGGCCACCTACGCCCCCAACCTCTGGGGCGCGGTCTACGACCGCATGGGCCGCAACGTGGAGCGACGGCGCCTCAAGAAGGCGATCGAGCTCTACGACCGGCTCACCTACCGGAAACTCATGGAACACGTGGAAGAATTCCGGCCCGACGTGGCGATCTGCACCCATTTCCTCCCGGCCAACGTGCTCCTGGCCAAGCGCGTCGGCATCCCCGTCTATATCGTCGTCACGGACTACGACGTGCATACGATGTGGCTCAACCGCCGGGCCGCCGGGTACTTCGTCGGTTGCGAGGAGGTCAAGGTCAAGCTCGCCCGCTACGGGTACCCGCCCGACCGCATCCACCTGACGGGCATCCCCATTCATCCGGCGTTCGCCCAGGACGGCGCGTACCCGCCGTCCGATCGCCCGCGGCTTCTTTTCATGAGCGGCGGTTTCGGCATGGGACAGATGGAGGAGGCGCTCGCGCGGCTCCTCGAAGTCCCCGTTCCCTTTCACCTGACCGTCGTGGCCGGGAAAAACGAACGGATGCGCCGGAAGCTGGCGGCGCGGGCGGGCGACCGCGCCGAAGTCCACGGTTTCGTCCACAACGTCCCGGAGCTCATGGGGCGCAGCGACCTCATGATCACCAAGGCGGGCGGGCTGACGGTCAGCGAGTGCCTGGCCCGGCGCCTGCCCATGGTCATTTTCGCCCCGATCCCCGGCCAGGAGGAATGCAACGCCGACTACCTCGTCGAGCTCGGCGCCGCCGTCAAGGCGCGTTCGATCGATCTTCTCGACTACAAAGTCGCCCGCCTGTTGGAAACTCCGGCGCGCCTGGATATGATGAAACGGGCGGCCGGGGCCGCCGCGCGTCCGTACGCGGGGCGGGACATCCTCCGCCGCGTCCTGGATGAAAATCCTCCTGGCCGATGACGAGCGCACCATCGCCGTCACCCTCGCCGACGCCCTCCGGGCCGCCGGCTACCACGTTACCGTCGCCTCCGACGGCGACCAGGCCCTCCGGGCGCTCGCCGAGGACTCCTTCGACTGCCTGATCACGGACATGCGCCTGCCCCGCGCCGACGGCCGCGCGGTGCTCCGGCGGGCGCGGGAACTCCAGCCTTCCTGCAAGGTCCTGCTCATCACCGCCTACGCCAGCGTCGAGGACGCCGTGGCCGCGGTCAAGGAGGGCGCGGAGGACTATCTTCAGAAGCCCTTCTTCAACGAGGACGTCGTGGCCCGCGTCCGGCGCATCGAGCGCCTGGTGCGTCTGGAGCGGGAAAACCGCGAGCTGCGCGAGGAACTCGCCGGGCGCCGGGGGTTCGGGGCCCTCGTCGGCCGGTCCGCGAAGATGCAGGCCGTCTACGACCTCATCCGGTCCGTCGCCCCCAGCGACGCCAACGTCCTCATCGAGGGCGAAAGCGGCACCGGGAAGGAGCTCGTGGCCGAGGCCCTGCACGCCCACTCGCCCCGCCGGGAGGGCCCTCTCGTGAAGATGTCCTGCAGCGTCTTTCCCGAGACGCTTCTTGAAGATGAACTCTTCGGCCACGTGCGGGGAGCCTTCACCGACGCCCGCGCCGACAAACCCGGCCGGTTCGAACGCGCCCACGGCGGCACGCTCTTCATCGACGACATCGACGACATGCAGCCGCTTCCCCAGGTCAAGCTCCTGCGCGTCATCCAGGAGCGCGAGGTCGAGCGGCTGGGCTCCGACCGCGCGGTGAAGGTGGATGTGCGCCTCATCGCCGCGACCAAGAAGGATCTCTGGGAGCTCGTCCGGGCGGGACGCTTCCGCGAGGACCTCTTTCATCGCCTCAACGTCGTCAAGATCCGCGTCCCGCCCCTGCGGGAGCGTCCGGAAGATATTCCGCTTCTGGTGGACCATTTCATGCGCCTCTGCGGGCGCGGCCGGGAGTACGCGGTGGCCCCCGAAGTTCTCGAAGCGCTGCAGGCCTACGCGTGGCCCGGCAACGTCCGGGAGCTTCAGCACGCCGTGGAGCGCGCCATCGTGCTGGCGGGAGAGGAGCGCGTCCTCAAGCGGGAACATCTCCTGCGACCCCTGGGCGCCTCGAGCCCTGAGCCGCCCGCCGGCGGGCCGCCGGCCACCCTGGCCGAAACGATCGCCGAGGCCGAAGAGCGCCACATCCGCGCCGTTATGGCCTACACCCGCGGCCATCGGGGCGAAGCGTCGCGGATCCTCGGAATCTCCCGCAAGACCCTGTGGGAGAAGCTGCGGCAATACGGCATCGAGGAGTGAGGCGGCGGACTACTTGCGGACCCGCAGCTTCTTGACGTATTCCTTCCACTCCCGCTCGAGGTCGTCGATCGAGACGGGTTTCCCCTTCACCCGGAAGGCCTCCTGATAGACTTCCGCGCGCGATTTGCCCACCTTGAAGCCGTCGATCAGCCGGATGACGATCTCGGAATACTGGCCCTTGCCCTGGTCGAGCGTCGGATAATTCCAGAGGAAGTGCACGAACGACCACGACTGCGGGTAGTGGACGTCCGCACGCGCCATGAACGTCGCCCGGTTCATCCCCAGCAGGTCCTTGAGGCTCGACGTCCGCTTGGTCTGGAGGTGTTCCTTGATCGCGTCCACGCGCCAGGCCGCCACGCCCCCCAGGGTGAAGACGTACAAGTCCCGCCCCCGGATTTCCGAGGCTCCGAAGCAGTCGGCCAGGCCCTCGCTGAACCACATGGGGAGATCCGGCGTGTCGTAGAAGCCGGGAAAAGCCAGGTCGAAGAACTGGTGGCATCCCTCATGGCAGAGGATCTGGAAGACGATGCCCGTCTCCGCGCTGTCCTCGTAACCGACGAGCTCCTTGCTGCCCGAGTTGTAGTAGGCCGCCGAGCCGGGAGGGGCCCCCGCGCTCAGGTACGTGGAACGATCCTTGTACAACCGAAGCGTCGCCTTCTGGGCCAGGCGCCCCTGGAATCGGAAGGCGAGCGCATATTTTTCGAAGAGAAGCTCCATCTTGAATTTGAGGTCCTGAAGGATCTGCCGGTCCGTGGCTTTGGTCCTGCGGTTCTGCGCCCCCTTCTGGACGTAGATGACGTAGTGCGCGGTCTCTCCGACCAGCCAGTGCCCTTCCTCCCGGTCCGCCACGTCCGCTTTGAGCTTCTGGAAGTAGTCGCGCACCGCGCGGTCCAGGCTCGAGGCTCCGCCGGCCCAGAGCTCCTTGAGCGCCTCCTCGGGCTTGCGTCCCTCCTCGAGCGCCGCCAGAAAGCGGGGGACCGCGGCGGCGTTCTTACCCCGGCCGCCCTCGTCGTCCGGGGCGTTGAAGAGGAAATAAAAGATCCCCCAGGCCTCCAGATCCACCACCCGACGCCGGATATCATAGTCCCGCCCCTCCGCGCGGAGCGCGCGCTCGAGAGCGTACCCGTCGGGCGAACGCAGAAGGTTCTGGAGGGAAAGGATGTTCATGTGGGCGTCGGGAATCTTCGGGGAATCCATCTCGAGCTTCCCGGCCGCCGCGCGGGAAGAGGCGAAATATCCTCCGAGACCGGCGAAAATCCAGGGAGGAAGATCGGTCCGAGCGCCCACCTTGGGGTAGGCGGCGTTCACGTAGAGCCGCGTGCCGCCGGCGGCCACGTGCTGGAGGACCTGTTCATCGCAGAGCACATGAAGCTCTTCGTGGCGGATCCTGTGCGGCTGTCCCTGTCCGATCTGCTCGTGAAAGGCGTCGGCGTTGAAGTGCAGCACGATCCGCATCTTGCCGCCCGGGGGCGTTCCTCCGAGCTTCGAGGTCCAGGCGGCCCAGAGGTCTTCGAGCGTCGCGGGGAAGTGCTCGTCGGGAAGGACCCCCCGCGCCGAGGCGATCCGGAAATGCTCGGTTTCAAATTCGGTTCGGGGACGGCCGCCGGGCCGGCCTTCCTGACTCGAGGACATCCCCGCGATGGCCAGAATACAGGCGGACGCCGGCCCCCATGGACGCATGCGCAATCCTCCTCCCACCGGTTCGCCTTCCGCCGAACCGCCCACGATCCTTTCCTATTATATGCGCGATCTCCGTCGCGGGTGGGGACCCAAAGGCGTGCGCCGTCCTTTTCCCGCCGCGGCAACGCCACTCTTTGATCCGGGGCCGGCGAATCCGTAGAATGCCAGAAATGGCGCCTGAAGCGAAGCCCCGCGGGGCCAATCCCTGGCCTCTGGCGGGAATCCTCGTGCTCGTCGTGCTTCTTTCCGCGTTTCTGGTCCTTCAATGGCGCCGCCGGGATGCCGAGCGCGTTCGAATCAAGGAGCCCGTTCCCGCGCCGGCGCCGCACGTCTCCGTCGAGCCGGAAGTTCCTCCTCCTCCGCCGCGTGCCGCGGAACCCGCCCCGGCGTCGCGCCCGAATCCGGCCGGGGAGTACGCGGCCAAGCTCGAGGCCGCGCGGAAGGCGGCCGACGAGGGGCGCTGGGACGACGCCGAAAAGCTCGCCGCCGAGGCCCGGTCGCTCGCGCCCGAGGGCGAAGGACTGCGGGAATTGGCCGATCGCATCTCCCGCGGGCGGAAGGCCGAAGCCGAGCGCGCCGCCGAGGAGCGGCGCCGCCGCGAGAAGGCCCTCGCCGAGATCCGCGAGCAGGTCGAGAAGCTCCGCCGCGACGATCTCTGGGAGGCGGCGCTCCAGGTCCTCGAGAAGGCGCGGACCGAGCATCCCGGTCTGGCCGCCGACGAGGAGTTCCGGCACCTGATCGATCAGATCGCGTCGCTGCGCCGCGAGGCGGAGCAGCAGTATGAGCGCTCGATGGCCGAGGCCCGCCGGCACCTCGAGGCCGGCGCGTTTCCGGCCGCCATGGCCGCCGCGGAGCGGGCGGCGGCGTTCTACCCTGAGCGGCGGAGTCTCGTCCTCGAATTCCAGGAACGCATTCGGACGCTTTCGGCCCGGAAGAACATGGTGCGGATCCCTTCCACGGTCTGCTGGGTGGGCGGGGATTCCGACGAATATCCGGACGAGAAACCGCTGCGCTCGGTCAAACTGCCCGCTTTCCTCATCGACCGCTACGAGGTCACGAACGAGGAGTACTACGCCTTCATGCTGGCGACGCGGCGTCCGCCTCCGGCCCGGTCGCCGTACTGGCCGGGCGGGAAACCCCTCAAGGGGCGGGAGCGCCACCCGGTCGTATACGTCACGTACGAAGACGCCGAGGCGTACGCCCGGTGGGCGGGCAAGCGCCTGCCGACCGCCGAGGAGTGGGAAGTGGCCGCCCGGGGGCCGGACCGCCGGGAATATCCCTGGGGCAACCTCTTCGCCGAGAAGGAAAACGTCTTCCACGCCAACTCGCTTGAGTACTGGCAGCTCCACAAGCACCTGGCGCCCGGCACGGCGCCCGTGGACGCGACCGACCTCCCCAACGACCCCAGCCCTTTCGGCGTATACGGTATGGCCGGCAACGTGTGGGAATGGACCTCCACGACGATGCGCCGCAAGGTGGGGGATCGGGAGGAGGAGTTTCGCATCCTGAAGGGCGGCTCCTTCATGACCGACCGCCGCGCGCTGCGCTGCGCCAATGTGTACCCGGAGGACCCGCGGCTGGGCCATCCGGACGTGGGCTTCCGCTGCGTGGCGGACATCCCGTAGGCGCGAGGAGCGCTCCATGACGGCGTCCCTCCGGGACCTTCCGGACCGCGAGCTGGTGGCGCGGTGCGCCCGGCAGGACGATCCCGCCGCCTTCAACGAACTGGTCGTCCGCCACCAGGAGAGGATCTACGCGGCCGTCCGGCGGTTCTGCGGCAACGACGAAGACGCCTGCGACGTCGTTCAGCGCGCGTTTCTGAACGCCTATCGAAAGATCGGCGAGTTCAAGGGAGACGCGGCGTTCTCGACGTGGCTCTACCGGATCGCCTTCAACGAGGCGGTCTCCTACCGCCGGGAACGCCGGCGGCCCGCTGTCCCGCTGGAAGCGTCCGATGACGGCGTCCGGCCCGGCCTCGAGCCCGCCGAGCGGATCGATCCCGCCGCGCGCCTGGAGTCCGAGGAAACCCAGAAGAAGGTCCAGCAGGCGCTCGATCTTCTTTCCGACGAGGACCGCCAGGTCATCCTCCTGCGCGATCTCCAGGGGCACTCGTACGAAGAGATCGCGGAGATCCTGGGGATTCCCAAGGGGACGGTGCGCTCCCGGTTGCACCGGGCGCGGCTGGAACTGAAGGAACGGCTCAAGTCGTTTATCGGAACCCTGGCCTGATGGAGGACGTCGAAAGCATGGGGCCCGGAAGGCCGGGCCCCGGAGAATGGAGGCCGATGGGCTGCGCCTTCGACAAGGAATTGCTCACCGGGTACTACGACGGGGAGCTCGACGGGGCCGAGAAGGCCAAAGTCGAGCGCCACATCGCCGGCTGCTCGGAGTGTCTTCGCGATCTGGGAGAGATCCGGTCGGTGTCGCAGCTCGTCCGCAAGCTGTCGCGGCCGGGCCTGCCCCGGGAGGCGTCGGAGGGGATCGCGCGGGCGCTCGAGGGCGAGCGGGCGGCGCGGCGGCGGGACCGGTGGCGGAGGCGCCTGGTGTGGTCCATGGCCGCCGCGGCCGGCGTTTTCCTCGCCCTCAACGTCGCCTACTTTCTGAGGGTGGAGCGTTCCGGCGGGCGGGAAGACCTGGCGCCCGCGATCGGGCATCTTCAGGCGCCGGAGGGGGACGAAACGCTCGGCAAGAGAGAGCTTCCGGGCGGGCTTTCCAAGCTCCGGCAGGAGGGCGCGACGCGGACCGAGCCTCCGGCGGCGGCGCTCCCGCCCTCCGCGGACCGGGCCGGGACGGCGGCTCCCGGCGCTCCTCCGGCCCCGGAACCTCCCAAGGCGGCGCCGGCGCCGGTCGCCTCGTCGGATAAGGGACAGGAGAACCTGCGCGCCCTTGCGGAAAAGGGACGGCCGGCGGCGCCGGAGGCGGAAGAAAAGCCTGCGGCGATGAGGCGGGGCGCCACCGTCGGCGGAATGCAACGGGAGCGTGCCGGAGCGCCGGCGGCGAAGGAGGAGCTCCAGGCGGCGCCGGCGGGAGGAGTGGAATGGACCGTCCGGGCCGCCGATCCCGCACGCGCCCGGGAGCAGGTCGAGCGGGCGCTTCGGAAGGTCGGGGTCGCCGTCCCGGAGACCAAGACGGCTCCGGCGCCGAGCGCTCCCATCGTCGTGGAGGCGACGGCCGAGCAGCTCCAGCGGATTCGGAAGGAACTCCAGAGCGAGTCGGGGATTCTTCTGGTTCTCGCGGCGCCGGAGGCGTCTTCGGCGCGGAAGGGCGCGCCGGCCGACGCCAGGTCGGGCGCCGACGCGGGCGGCGCGAAGTCGGTTCCGTCCGGGAAGGCCGATTTTGCCGCCGCCCCGGCGCGGGTGCGGCTGGTTCTTCACGTGCTGGCTGCCGAGCCCGACAAAAAATAGGTTCCTTACGGCACGGGGTCGAATCCGTGTCCGCCCCAGGGAGCGCACCGCAGGAGGCGCCGGAGCCCGTACGCCGTTCCCTTCCAGGCTCCGTGTTTCCGGATCGCCTCGATCATGTAGTTCGAGCAGCTCGGGAAGTAGCGGCAGGAAGGCGGAAGCCACGGGGAGATGAGGATCTGATAGGCCCGCACGAGCGCCACGAGGATCGTTTTCATCGGTTTCGATGTCGGCGGATGAGTTCCAGGAGCGCCGCTTCCACGGCGGGGCGCTTGAGATGGCCCGGAGGGGCCGTCGGGACCGCCACGATGTCGAGGCCCGGGCCGATCGCGGCTTTGTTGCGCCGGAAGGATTCGCGCAGCAGCCGCTTCCAGCGGTTCCGGCCGACGGCCCGGCAGAGCCGCCGGGGGACGCTGACGGCGAAGCGCGAGAACGCCAGCTCGTTTCCCTTCACGTGCACGCGCAGGAGGCGGCCGTGCCACCGGCGGCCGCGGCGGTAGACTTCGTCGATGTCCCTCTGCCGCGTGAGCCGCTCGGACCGGGGGAGCCCTTCGTTCACGAGCGCTTATCATAGCACGTCCAGGGCGCCGGCGCATCGGGCGGTTCTGGACTTGGGGCTCCGCCCTCTGCTAACATCCGGGCCCCATGTCCGATGAACGCGAAGAGCGCCTGAAGTGCCTGGAAACCCTGCGCGGCCTGGGGGTGGACCCCTTCGGCCGGCGCTTCGACGGCGCGCAGCCGGCCGGCGAGATCGCGGCCCGGTACGCCGAGCTCGAAAATCGCCCGGTCACCGCCGCCGGACGGGTCACCGCTCTGCGCGGGTTCGGCAAGGCCGCGTTCCTCGATCTGCGGGATTGGACCGGCAAGATCCAGGTCCACGCCCGCAAGGACAAGCTCGCCGACGTCTGGCCGGTCTTCGAAAATCTCCACATCGGCGACTGGGCGGCCTTTTCCGGCCCTCTCGGCAAGACCCGGACCGGCGAAATCACGATCTTCGCCGAGCGTTTCACCTTTCTCACGAAGACCCTCCGGCCGCTTCCCGAAAAGTGGCACGGCCTGACCGACCCCGAGGCCCGCTACCGCCAGCGCTACCTCGATCTCATCGCCAACCCCGAGGTTCTGCGGAAGTTCCTCAAGCGAACCCGCATTCTCTCGCTGATGCGTCGCTTCCTCGACGACCGGGGGTATGTCGAAGTCGAAACGCCGATGATGCATTCGATCCCGGGAGGGGCGGCCGCGCGTCCCTTCAAGACGCATCACAACGCGCTCGACATGGACCTTTACCTCCGCATCGCCCTGGAGATCCCCCTCAAGAAGCTCCTCGTCGGGGGCGTTCAGAAGGTCTACGAAATCGGCCGCGTATTCCGCAACGAAGGCGTGGACACCCAGCACAACCCCGAGTTCACCCTCCTGGAGCTCTATCACGCCTTCGGCGACCTGCGGACGATGATGGAGCTCGTCGAGAACCTCGTGGCTTTCCTGGCGCGGGAGATCGCCGGAGGCACGCGGGTTCCCTACGGGGAGCGGACGATCGACCTGACGCCCCCCTGGCCGCGCAAGGACTTCGGCGCGCTCATCCGGGAACACGCCGGCATCGACCCCGAGGACCTCGACGCCTGCCGCCGGAAACTCGCCGATCGCGGCATCGAAGTCGCCGGGCTCTCCAAGCCCGAGCTTCAGGACGAAGTGTTCGGGCAGTTCGTCCAGCCGCATCTTCAGGACGCCTGTTTCGTCCTCCAGCAGCCCATCGAGATGACCCCGCTCTGCCGCGAGCTGCCCGACCGGCCCGGATACGCCGACCGGTTCGAGGTCTATGCCGCCGGATTCGAGATCTCGAACGCCTACACCGAGCTCAACGACCCCCTCGAGCAGCGCCGGCGGCTCGTCGCCCAGGCCGGCGGCGACGAGATGGCCCGGGAAGGCAAAATCGACGAGGACTTCCTCCTGGCCCTCGAGCACGGCATGCCTCCGGCCGGCGGCATCGGCATCGGCGTGGATCGCCTCGTCATGATCCTGACCGACAACCCTTCGATCCGCGAGGTCATCCTCTTCCCGCTGCTGCGGGAACCGGGGAAGAAGTAGGCCGGACGTGTACAAGCTCTTCATGGCGTTCCGGTACCTCCGGGCGCACCGGATCGTCTACTTCTCGATCGCGGGCGTCGCGCTCGGGATCATGACGCTCGTGGTCGTCACCTCGATCATGGGCGGCTTTTCCCGCGACATGCGCGCCCGGATCCGGGGGATGCTGACGGACATCGTGGTCTCCTCCTACGACAAGAGCCTGTGGATCTCGCAGTACGACGAGATCTGCGCCCGCATTTCGGCGCTTCCTCACGTGCGGGGCTGCGCGCCCCGGATCGAGTACGCCGCCTGGCTCGGCCGCGGCAGCGCCCCGCGGGACGTCGTCCTCCTGGGCGTCCTGCCGGACAAGGAACGGCTCGTGGGCGACCTCGCCCGGTACTTCGCCCAGGGAACCAAGCGCGCGTTCGACTTTCGGGAAGACTCCGGGGATGTGCCTCCGCACCCGGGCCTGGTCGTGGGGGCGGAACTTCCCGCCTTCGGCCGGGCGGGCCTGACGACCGCCCGCTACGGCGACGTCCCCATGCTGCTGGTCGGCGATTTCACGGTGGTCGGCACCTTCCGCAGCGGCATGACCGATTACGACTCGAACTACGTTTTCATGCACCTGGCCGACGCCCAGAGGTTCCTCAAGCTCGCCGATCCGCCCCGCGTGAATCAGCTCGCCGTGGCCGTGGACGACTACGCCCGGCACGGCCTCGACGTCCGGCGCGCGATTCTGGACACCCTCCACGAGTTCCGTCCGTGTTCCAACCCCGAGTCCCACCGGTTCTTCCGCTGCGGGCTCTTCCGCACGCAGACCTGGGAGCAGGTGCGCGGAACGCTCCTGGCCGCGGTGGACGTGGAGCGGGCGATCATGATCATCGTCCTTTTCCTCATCGTCGTCGTGGCGGCCTTCAACATCGCGGCCATCTACACGCTCGTCGTGCGGGCCAAGACGCGCGACATCGGGATCCTCCGCGCCCTGGGGGCCACCGAGCAGGGCATCGTCTCGATCTTCCTGACGAGCGGAGGGCTCTGCGGGGTGATCGGCTCGGCCTTCGGGCTGCTGTTGGGGCTTCTCCTGGCGCACAACGTCAACGAGATCCAGGATTTCGTCCGCGTCGTCTCGCGGGAGATGAACCGGATGCGGATGGAGTGGGGGGGAAGCGCCTGGGCCGCGGGGGCGCTCCTAGCGGCCGGCGCGGCGCTCGTGGCCAACTGGGCCGTCCTCTACAAGGAGCGGCGGCCCCACCCGTGGCTGCGCATCGGCGCGGCGGCGGCGGCTTTCGCGGGGGCGGCGTGGCTTTCGACCGCCTGGGTGCCGGGCTACCAGCCGGTGGACGCCTACGATCCGCGCCTCGGGCCGGGCTTCCGGGCCAGGCTCGTGGGCGGAACCGTCCTGGCCTGGCTCCTCGTGGCCGGGAGCTGGAGGTTCCTGGACCGCTGGAGGCGCCGTCCCGGCTGGATCTTCTTCGGATTCGCCGCCACGATCCTCTTTTCCGCCTTCCTCCTGGCGATCGTCGCGGCGCTGGCGATCGCCCTTTCGGTGACGCTGCTTCGACCGGAGCCGGGATGGCGGGGGCTGGAGCTTTTCTCGCCCACGATCTACTACCTCGACCGCATCCCGGTCCACGTGGATTACCGGGCCCTCGCCCTGATCGTGGCGCTGACGCTCGTCGTGAGCGTCATCTTCTCCATCTATCCGGCGCTGCGCGCGGCCGCGGCGGACCCCATCGAGGCGATCCGCGATGAATGACTTCCTGCGGGTCGAGGACGTCGTCAAGGACTACCCCAGCGGCGAGACGACGCTGCGCGTCCTCAAGGGCGTGACGCTCTCGATCGAACCGGGCCGGATCACCGCCATCGTGGGCCCGTCGGGCGCGGGGAAATCCACGCTCCTTCACATCATGGGGTTCCTGGACCGGCCGACCTCCGGGGACGTGATCTATCGCGGCCGGCGCCTCTCCGCGCTGGACCGCCAGGAGCAGGCCCGTCTCCGGAACGCTCACTTCGGCTTCGTCTTTCAGATGTACCACCTGCTCCCGGAGCTCACGGCGCTCGAGAACAGTCTTCTTCCCCTCATGATCCGGGAGGGGACGGGGGAATGGCTGCGCCGCCGGGGCGATCACCACCGCCGGGTGCGGGAGCTTCTGGAACGGCTGGGGCTGGGATCGCGCCTGCACCATCTTCCTCCGCAGCTTTCCGGCGGCGAACGCCAGCGGGTGGCCATCGCCCGCGCCCTGGCCGGCGACCCGGAGATCGTCTTCTGCGACGAACCCACGGGGAACCTGGACGCCGCCACGTCGCGCGAGATTCAGAAACTCATCCTCGACCTCAACCGGGATACGGGAAAGACCTTCCTGATCGTCACGCACGATCCCGAAGTCGCCGCGATGGCCCACCGGCGACTGCGCCTGGTGGACGGCCGGTTCGTGGAATAGAGGATTTCCGGAGACGCCCCCCTTGACGGGCTCCCCTCCGCGATTATGATGAGACGACCGGCGAATGGCCTACATCCGCGTCGTGACGGGTCCCAACCAGGGCAAAACCTTCGAGATCCAGGATACGCCCCTCACGATCGGGCGGGAGGAGAGCCAGATCATTCAGATCCTCGATCAGGGGGTCTCCCGCGCGCACGCGGAGATTTTCCGCCTCGGGGAGCTTTGCTTCGTCCGCGACCTCAATTCCACCAACGGCACCTACGTCAATAACGTCCGCGTCACCGAGGAGCTTCTGAAGAACGGGGACCGGCTCCTCATCGGGACCACGGTCCTCGCGTTCGTGGACGAAGCCCCTTCCGCCCCGCGCCGCACGGTGGAGTTCGAGGAAGGGGACAAGGCCCTGGCCGGCGCGATCGAGCTTCCCCTGGGGCGCGTCGCCGGAGACGCAGGCTCGCGGACCTTCGGCGCGGCCTGCGAAATCGCGCGGGCGCTTTCCGAGGCCGCGGAGCCCGGCGCCGCCGTGGAACGGACGCTCGAGGTCCTGGCCCGCGCCCTGCGGGCCGATGCCGTCTACCTTTTCACCGCGGACGGAGGATTCGCCCCCGCCGCGGTCGTGCGGGCCCCCGGCGTGGCGGCCGGGGAGAAGGTCAGCCGCGCGATCCTCGAGCGGGTCCGCACGAGCGGGGTTCCCCTGCTGACCGCCGATGCCGGACAGGACGCGCGTTTCGCCGCCTCCGAGAGCGTGGTCCTGGGCCGGATCCGGTCGGTCGTCTGTGTGCCGGTGTTCGATGGGTCGGTCGTGGAGGGGCTCCTCTACGTGCACTCCAGCCGCGCGGGGGCGGCGCTTTCGTCGGCCGACCTCGAGCTGGCCGCCGCGGCCGCGCTGCAACTTTCGCTCGCCCGCCGGGCATTCCGGGATCGGGACCGGTTCCTGCGCCGGTGGGCGGGCACAGCGCAGGCGCTCGTGACGGCCATGGAGGCGGCGCTGCCCGGGGGACCCGGCCACGCCCGCCGGACGGCCGAGGTCGCCGCGGCCCTGGCGGAACGCATGGGCCTGAGCACGACCGAGGTCCACCGCGTCCGCCTGGCCGCGCTCCTGCACGACGCGGGCGACCTGGTGGCCCGCCACGGATCGCGCGGGGGCGCCGCCGAGCCGCCGCCCGAGGAGCATGTGCATGCCGGGGAACGCCTGCTGGCCGGAATCGAAGGAGCGGACGAGATCCTCCCGGGCATCCGGTATCATCACGAGCGCGCCGACGGCAGCGGCTTCCCCTATCGCCTGCGCAACGCCGACCTGCCCGTTCTGGCGCGGATCGTGATCGTGGCCAACGCCTTCGACGAAGCCTGCGCGCGCGGCGGGCCCGGCGGGCGAGGCCGCCCCGTCCGCGACGTCGTCCGTGAGCTGGCCCGCCAGGGCGGCGGCCTTTTCGACGAGGACGTCCTCAGGGCGCTCCTGCGATGCTACCGGCACGGGTCCCTCGCGGGCGCCCTTTCCGGCGGGCCGGCGACATGACGGTGCGGTATCTGCTGCCCTTCGACCTGGCGAAGCTTCCGGCGATCGAGGCGGACGTGCTCATCGTCGGCAGCGGGTCGGCGGCGCTACGGGCGGCCCTGGAGGCCGTCCGGGCCCGCCGGAAGGTGCTGATCGTCACCAAGCGGCGGCGGACCGACTGCAATTCCTTTTACGCCCAGGGAGGCATCGCCGCCGCTCTGGCGGAGCAGGATTCCCCCGAGGCGCACATCCAGGACACCCTGCGGGTGGGATGCGGCCTTTCGGATCCCGAGGCGGTCGAGGTGGTCATCCGCGAGGGAGCCGAGCGCGTGCGGGAGCTTCTGGAGTGGGGGGCTCCGTTCGACCGCGAAGGCCGGCGACTTTCCTTCGCGCGGGAAGGGGGGCATTCCACGGCGCGGGTGCTCCATCGCGGCGACGAGACGGGCGCGATGCTCGAACGGGAGCTTTTGCGGCATGTCCGGGCGCGCATCCTCGAGGATACGTTCGCCGTGGATCTGGTGACCTGGCGGGGCGCGTGCTGGGGGGCCCTCGTGTGGAATGCCAAGCGCGGCCTCCAGTGGGTCCGGGCCGCCCGCACGATCCTGGCCACCGGCGGATTGGGGCAGGTCTACCGCGAGACGACCAACCCCTCCGTGGCCACCGGAGACGGAGTCGCCATGGCCTGGCGCGCCGGGGCCGAGCTCATGGATCTCGAGTTCATGCAGTTCCATCCGACGACGCTCTACCTCGCGGGCGCCTCCCGCGCGCTCATCAGCGAGGCGGTCCGCGGCGCCGGAGCGATCCTCCGCGACCGCTCCGGACGCGCCTTCATGAAGGATTACCACCCGATGGCGGAGATGGCCCCGCGCGACGTCGTTTCGCGGTCCATCCTCCGGCACATGGTGGACACGCGGGACACGCAGGTGTACCTGGATGTCCGGCCGGTCAAGAGCCTTCCGCGGCAATTCCCGGGTCTGGCCCGCCTGTGCCGGAAGTTCGGCCTGGACCCCGCGCGGGATCTCATTCCCGTGCGGCCCGCCGCGCACTACATGATCGGGGGGATCCGCACGGACCTCTGGGGCCGTACTTCAGTCCCCAATCTCCTGGCGTGCGGCGAATGCGCCGCCGTGGGGTTCCATGGGGCCAATCGGCTGGCGTCGAACTCGCTCCTCGAGTGCCTCGTCTTCGGCAAGCGCGCGGGCTTCGTGGCCGCCCAGGAGGCGGCCGGCCCGGTGCCCGAATTCCGCCTGCGGGTCGGCCGCCGGGATCCGCGAGGCGCGGATCTCGACCTCGAGGACATCCGCAACTCCCTGCGGAGCGTCATGTGGCGTTATGTGGGGATCGAGCGGGAGGCCGAAGGCCTGCGCTACGCCATGAGTTCGATCGGCTTCTGGTCGGGATACGTCCTGGACCGGACGTTCGCCGACCCGGAGGGATGGGAGCTTCAGAACATGCTCGTCCTGGGGCGGCTGATGGCCCTGGCGGCCCTGCGCCGCACGGAGAGCCGCGGGGTCCATTTCCGGCGCGATTATCCCCGCACCGACGACCGCCGCTGGCGGGCTCACCTCGTGCTGCGGCGCAACGGGATCAAGCGGGATAAGATTTAGGCGGGCGGGGAATCAGGAGGAACGAGGATGGCCGAAACCTTCCGGCGCGCGATGACGGCGTTCGAGGAGGTCAACTGGCAGTACTCCCGGGCGGCCGAACTTCTGGAAATCCCGGAGCAGCACAAAGGAATCATGCGCAACTGTTACCGGGAACTTCGCGTCCAGATCATTCTGCACCGGGACGACGGGCGCCTGGAGGAGTACGTGGGCTACCGGGTCCAGCACAACGGCGCCCGCGGTCCCTACAAGGGCGGCATCCGCTACCACCCGAGCGTGGACATGGACGAGGTCCGGGCGCTCGCCTCGCTGATGACGTGGAAGACGGCGCTCGTCAACATCCCCTACGGAGGCGCCAAGGGAGGCGTCAACTGCGACCCACGGCAGCTTTCCGAGCGCGAGCTCCAGGAGATCACCCGCACCTTCACCCGAAAGATCGACATGGCCTTGGGGGTCTACCGGGACATTCCCGCGCCCGACGTGGGCACCAACGCCAAGGTCATGGGCTGGATGATGGACGAGTACGGACGCCGCCACGGCTACACCCCGGCGATCGTGACGGGGAAGCCCGTCTCCCTCGGCGGTTCCAAGGGCCGGGAATACGCCACGGGCCTGGGCGTCTTTTTCATCACCCAGCGGGCCTGCAAGGAGTTCGGCGTGCCTCTCCAGGGGGCCAAAGTGGCCGTCCAGGGATTCGGCAACGTCGGTTCCTGGACGGCGCGGTACCTGCATGACGCGGGCGCGCGGATCGTGGCCGTGCAGGACGCCGAGGGAACGGTCTACAACGAGAAAGGGATCGACCTTCCGGCGCTTCTGGCGCACGCGCGCGAGCGCCGGAGCGTGGCCGGCTTCAAAGGGGCCGATCCGATTCCCGGCGCGAAGTTCTTCGAGCTGCCCTGCGACATTCTCATTCCGGCGGCCTTGAACGGGGTGATCACCGAGGAAAACGCCCCGCGGATCCAGGCGCGCCTCATCGTGGAAGGAGCCAACAACCCCATCAATCCGCACGCCGATCACATTCTGGCGGAGCGGAAAATTCCCGTGGTGCCCGACATTCTGGCCAACGCCGGCGGCGTCACGGTTTCCTACTTCGAGTGGACCCAGAACCTCCAGCAGTTCTACTGGGAGGAAAGCGAGATCCAGAAGAAGCTCGAGACGATTCTGGACCGGGCCTACCAGGAGGTGTCGCAGGCCGCCCGCAAGTTCAACGTGACCTTCCGCAGGGCCGCCTTCATGGTGGCCATTCAGAGGGTCTACGAGGCGGTGCTCCTGCGGGGAATCTGAGCCCGGCGGGCCATCCCTTCCACGAGGGCGATCGCGACGGCCGCGGGGACCATGAAGAAGAGCGCGTCTTCGGGCGCATACCAGCCCAGCTCGACGCGATCCATCGTGAACGGGAACCCCCAAAGGATGACTCCGGAGCCCATGTAGTCCTTGCCGAGATCGACCAGGAGATGGGCGAGGCCGCCCGCCCAGAGCGCGCCGAACGCGCGCCGCCGCCAGCGTTCCTCGAAGAGGAGCGCCGCCGCCCAGCAGATCGGTACGAGCCCCAGCGGCGAGTGGGTGGGCTCGCAGAACCACGTGGGCGCCCCCAGCGCGTAGACCCCCGCTTTGTAGAGAAGGTCCGGAAGGCAGGCGCCCAGATAGACGAGGGCCCGCACCCGCGCGTCCGCCATCAGCGTCCGCGCGGGGAGAAACACGGCCGCCACGTGGGTGACCAGATCCGCCATCAGCGCCGCTCCGCCTGCGCCACCTCCGGATGGAAGGAGAAGCGGCGCCGGAAGTTGAGGAGGACCGCGCCCAGAACGGCCAGAGATACCGCCTCCACCGCCCAGCGCAGATTCGTCCGGCGGGGAAGGACGCGAAGCCGGTCGAGCTCGAGATGCGGGCCCGAGGCGTTCACGCGGCCCGTCAGACTGATTTCGTCCCCCGGCCGCACGGCGGCCCGGCCGCGGACGCGGAACCGCGCGCGGTCGCTTTCGATCCAGAAGCCTTCCGGATCGTCTTCGCCCACGCGGGCGGCGGGGATCCACACCGACTGACCCGACCAGCGCTGCGGCTCGGCCGCCAGCCGCCAGAGGGAGGGGTTGAGATCCCGTCCGCGGACGGCGCACCAGGTTCCCATGCCGAGCGCCAGGGCCGTGGCGACGGCCAGTTTCCATCCGAACCCTTTAGAGCCGAACATGCCGTCTCCGTTCGATGAGCCAGGCCGCCGTCAGAAGGACGGCGTTGAGCGGCAGGAAGAAGATCACGTTTTCGGGGTCCACGAGACCGAATTCGAATCCCCGGGTCGAGAAGGGATAAAGAAAGAACACCGCGCCCTGATCGAGGGTGTCCTTGAGCATGTCCACGGCGACGTGAAGCAAGCCTCCCGTGAAGAAGGCGGCGAAGGCCGCCCGCCGAAGAGGGAGGGCGACCCAGAGCGAGGCGAGATAGGAAAGGCAGAGGAGTCCCGGCAGGGAGTGGGTGGGGCGCACGAAGTCTTCCGACGCCCAGGCGATCCAGTAGAGGCTCTTGGCGGCCAGGTCCGGCAGGAACGTGCCCAGGATGAGGAGGAGGGAGACGTGGCGGTCCTTCACGAACGCCGCCGGGACACGGGCCACCGCCAGGTGCGTGAGAAGGTCGGCCATGTCAGGTCCGGCTCCGAAAGAGTCCTTCCCGGAGGCGGCTTCCGAACCGGCCTCGGATGAGCCAGAGGAAAACCGCCAGGGTGGCCAGCGAAAGGGCGTAGTTGGCCGGGCGCTTCCAGCCGTGGCCCTCGTTGTGCTGGACGAGGTCGGCGGCGACCCGGCGCGGCCCGACGATCCGGCCGCGAATGCTTACATACTCCCCGGACGGGGGAAGGGGAGGGGCCGCATCGATTCGGATGGGACCGACGCGGGTTTCGATCTCGAAGCCGTCCTCGTGGACGCGCAGGACCGGGCGGGGGGAGCTCCAGACGGCCTTGCCGGCGAGCCTGGGAGCGTAGACGGCCGATTCTTCCACGGTCGGGTAAAGGCGGGCGAAATCCCGCCGGGCGGCCTGCCCGAGGCCGGCGATGAGGGCGACGGCCGAGCAGACCTTCAGGAGCCAAAATCGGTTCGAGAACATGCCGCTGCATTCAAATCGGCAAGACGGGGCCTTCTTCCATTCGCCTTTTCAGAATGGCGACACGGGCGTCGCCCTTGCTCGGCTCCTCTCTGAGGGAGGGTGGGGGCCCCGATGATTCTGGATTCGCCCGGGGTCGCTTTTCCCTAATTTGACTGCCAGCGTCTGTCACACTGACACTTCGCTTCGATCCTTGCAGGGGGCGGGCTCATGTATTTGGGGCGCAATCACTTACACAATAAGTCTCGGCTGCGCTTTGGCAAAGCATTTGCGCCATGGCTGATGGGCAAACTCTGGAGGCAACATGGGCAAGATCGTCGGGATCGACCTGGGGACGACCAACTCGGTGGTGGCGGTGGTGGAGGGCAACGAAGTCAAGGTCATTCCCAATAAGCACGGGTCTCACCTGACTCCGTCGGTGGTGGCCTTTACCGAG
>DATLZA010000130.1 GCA_035574235.1 Planctomycetota bacterium
GGGCGGATTTCCGGATCGGACGAGTTCCGCGTGGCCGCGGTTTCGGGACGCGCGATCGTCGTGCGGGCGGACGGCTCGTCGGAGGCGTTGCGGGCCGGGGCCGTCGTGGCTCCCGGAGAACGCGTGGTCACGGAGGCCGGCGGCGCGGTGACGTTCGAGCTCGGGCGCGGGACGCTGCGTCTGGGCGAGGACGCCTCGGTGACGCTCGCCTCGTTCCGGAAACTCGTTCTGGATCGGGGGGACGTGCGGGTGGATCTCGGAGAGCGGTTGCGGGAGGCGCTCGTGGTGACGGACCTGGGGAGCAATTTCGTGGCGATCCGGCGGGGGCGGGTGGAGGCGGGCATTCGGGAAGTGAAGGGGCTCGTGGGGGCCGCGCAGGAGGGGCGCGGGGAGGGGGAGGCCCACCTGCCGGGGGCTCAGGTCTCGGCGCCGGCGCGGCGTCTGGTGGTTCTGAGGGCGGAAGGGGACGTGGACGGGTCCTATCACTGGCGGCTGGCCCCGGGGCCGGCCGAACGGTAGAGGGGCGACGGGAGGAGCCATGAGGCGGATCGGGAGGGTGGGCGCGCTCTGGGCGCTGGCGGCGTCGGCGGTTCTGGCGCAGCAGCAGCCGCCGCCGGCGGCCGGCCGGCAGGAAGAGAAGAAGCCGGGGGGGATCCTTCAGGACGTGAACCTGCACGACCTCACGGTGGCCGTGCAGCGGATCACCAAGAAGACGATCCTGTGGACGGAGGACCTGGGCCTGCGCAACAAGCGGGTGCACCTGGTCAGCGACACGCCGATCGCGGACAACCCCGAGCTTCTCTTCAAGGCGTACCAGTCCATTCTGCAGGTGAGCGATCTCGTCCTCATCCCGACCGAACAGGGCGGCGAGACGATCTACAAGATCGCGGCGGCTCCGGTGGCCCCCAAGAAGCCCGTGCCGGTGGAGAAGGGAGAGCTGCGGCCGCAGGACCGGTTCATCACGCGGATCTTCTCGCTTCAGTACGTGAGTCCCCGGGACGTCCAGGCGGCGCTTCTCAACATGGCGTCGTTCCCGCAGAACATCCTCTCGATCGAATCGGCGGGGCTTCTGATCGCCACGGACTACGACTACAACATCCAGCGCTTCGAGGAGATCATCCGGGCGATGGATGTGAAGAAGCCCGACGTCGAGATGAAGGTGATCCCGCTCAAGAACGCGATCGCCACGGAAGTCGAGCAGATGATGAACAATCTCGTCAAGACCCTCATCGGCCGGCAGGTCCAGCCCCGGCCGGCGGGGGTGGTACCCGGCGTTTCCGGTCCGGAGTCCGTTCAGGTGGTCGCCGACAAGCGCACGAACGCCGTGGTGCTTCTGGCGGAGCCCAACCGTCTCGCGCAGCTCGAGGACATCGTGCGGCGGCTGGACGGGGAGACGGAGTTCGAAACGAGCGGCATCTACATTCTGCACCTGCGGCACACGAACGCCGTGGACATCGCCCGGACGCTCAACGCGATGTACCGGATTTCGGTGGACGACAAGGGGGTTCCGGCGGGCGGCGGGTTCGGGGCGGTACGGCCCGGCCAGGCGGTGCCGCCGCCGGGCGCGCCGCCGGTGCAGGCTCTCGGGCCGACGACGTCTCCCTTTCCCACGGCTCCGGGAACGACGCTGACCGGCACGGAGCCCACGATCGTCGCGGACATCCGGTCGAACTCGGTGATCCTGGTCACCGACCGGAACACGTACAAGACCCTCGAGCAGATCGTGCGGCGGCTGGACCAGCGCCGCCCGCAGGTGCTCATCAAGGCGACGGTCGTGGAGGTGACGGCCAACCAGGACTTCGATCTCGGGGTGGAGCTGGCCCGCCTGGAGGATCCCACGGGCCGGACGATCGGCGGGGGGCGGACGGCGTTCGGGCTGTCGGCGGTGCAGTTCGATTCGGCCACGGGGCTTCCTTCCATCACGCCCGACGTCGCTACGCCGGGGATTCTCCTTCTGGCCGTGCGGGACCGGTTCGGCAACATCCCGGCGCTTCTGAAGGCCTTCGAGGGGCGCGCCCGGATCTCGATCCTGGACGAGCCCGAAGCCGCGACCAACGACAACGGGGCCGCGGAGATGAAGGTGACGACCCGCTTCCCGGTTCCTCAGACGACGGTGGCCGGAACGGGGCTGGCGCAGACCTCCTTCACGTTCGAGACGGCCGAGACGACGCTTTCGATCTCGCCGCACATCAGCGAGGGCGGCTATCTGCGCCTGGAGACGACGGTGAAGATCGAAAAGCTGGCTCCCGGCCCGTCCAACCTCCCTCCGACCCGCAACTCGCGCGAGATCAAGACGAAGGAGATCATGGTCCCGAGCGGGCAGACGATGGTCATCGGCGGCATCGTCACGCAGGAAGCCTCGGACAACGTCCAGGGGATCCCGATCCTCTCGCACATCCCGCTTCTCGGGTGGCTCTTCCGGCGCACCACCGAGTCCGAGGACCGGCGGACGCTCTACATCTTCCTGACGCCCTACATTCTCTACGACTACGGGTTCGGCGACTACCGGGAGCTGACCCGGGATCGCAAGGGGATCATCGACCGGCTGCGGGGGGAGCCCGTCTCAGGACTTCAGGTCGAGCTGCGGGGGGAGCGGCTGCCGGAATCCACCTTCCGCTTCCAGGCGCCTCCTCCCGCGAAGCGTCCGGCCGAGACGCCGCGGCGGGAGTGAAGGGGCCATGGCGCTGATCGAGACTCTGAAGGCCATCCTCGAGCGGGAGGGACTGTACGTCCGCGACAAGTTCGAGGAGTGGGTCCATCTCGCCCACACGACGGGTCAGCCGCTCGACCGCGTGCTGGCGACCTCGGGATATCTCACCGAGGCGCAGATGCTTCGGATCTTCGGCGAGTGCCTCGGGATGCCGGTTCTCGACCGGCTGCTCGATTATGAAGTTCCCAAGGAGTTCGTGGAGCGGGTTCCCGTCCAGTTCGCCCGCCATCACAACCTGATCGCGATCGGGCAGGCCAACGGAACGATCCGGGTGGCGTCCTGCTCGCCTCTGGAGACCCATCCGATCGACGAGCTGTCGGCGATGCTCGACCGGATCGTGGAGCCCGTGCTCGCCTCGCGCGCCGAGATCACCGCGCTCATCAACCGCGCCTACCAGCAGAAGGTGGACGTGGTGGACGAGATGCTCGAGCAGCTGGACGAGAACGAGCTGGCGGGGCTCTCCAAGGAAGTCGAGGGCAGCCAGGACCTCCTCGACATCGCCAACAAGGCGCCCATCATCAAGCTGGTCAACATGATCCTCTTCCAGGCGCTCAAGATGCGCGCCAGCGACGTCCACATCCAGCCCTACGAGGACAAGCTGCAGGTCCGCTACCGCATCGACGGCATCCTCTACGACATGATGGCGCCGCCGAAGAAGATCCAGGATGCGGTGATCTCCCGGATCAAGATCATGGGGAAGATGGACATCGCCGAGCGGCGCCTTCCGCAGGACGGCGGCTGCAACGTGCGTCTCGGGGACAGCGACGTGGACATCCGCATCTCGAGCGTCCCCACGATCTACGGCGAGCGGATCGTGATGCGGCTGCTCGACAAGAGCGCGCGCCTGTACGACCTCGAGGAGCTGGGCCTCGAGGGTCAGGACATGGAGATCTTCAAGAAGTTCGTGGACGCCTCGCACGGAATCGTGCTCGTCACGGGTCCCACGGGCAGCGGCAAGACCACGTCTCTCTACGCCGCGCTCAAGAAGATCAACACGGTCGAATACAACGTGATGACGATCGAGGATCCGATCGAGTACCACCTGCCGGGGATCAGTCAGATCGAGGTGAATTACAAGAAGGGGCTGACCTTCGCCACGGGCTTGCGTTCGATCGTGCGGCAGGATCCGGACATCATCTTCGTGGGCGAAATCCGGGATCTCGACACGGCCACGATCGCCATCCAGGCGGCCCTCACGGGACACCTGGTCTTCTCGACCCTGCACACGAACGACGCGCCGGGGGCGATCACGCGGCTCCTCGATCTCGGGGTGGAGCCGTATCTCGTGGCCAGCTCGGTGATCGGAGTCGTCGCTCAGCGGCTCGTGCGCCTGATCTGCAAGCACTGCAAGGCCGAGTACGCCCCGACGGAGCGGGAGCTGGCCGGGATCGGGCTTTCGCCCAAGGACGTTCCCGGCGGGAAGCTCTGGCGGGGCCGCGGATGCCCGTACTGCCTCAACTCCGGATACCGGGACCGCACGGCGATTTTCGAGATTTTCACCGTGGACGACCACGTGCGGGAGCAGACGATGCAGCGGGTCGGGTCCACGTTCATCAAGCAGGACGCGATCAAGCGCGGAATGCGGACGCTCCGGATGGACGGGGCGCGCAAGGTCCTGGCGGGGAAGACCACCCCCGAGGAGGTCCTGCGCGTGACCCAGATGGATACGTTTTAGCCCGGCCGGTTCGGAACCGCGATGCCCGTTTACACGTACAAGGCGCTCAAGGAGGACGGCGCGGCCGAGGCCGGCGTCATCGACGCCGACTCTCCCAAGGAGGCGCGCCTCAAGCTCAAGGGACGCCGGCTTCACGTCACGGATCTCGAACCCCTCGTTCAGGGGCGCGAGGGAGGGGGGCGGCGGCTGCGGCTCTGGCCGGGCCGGCGGCGCCCCGAAGACGTGGCGCTCGTCACCCGCCAGATGGCGACGCTCCTCGGGTCCGGCATTCCCATGATCGGCGCGCTCACCGCGGTGATCGACCAGGTGGAGGCGACCGATCTCAAGGCCGCCCTGATGGACATCCGCGAGCGGGTCTCCCAGGGCAGCGCGCTCTCGGAGGCCCTGGCGGGTCATCCTCGGTACTTCAACGACCTTTACGCCAACATGGTCCGCGCGGGGGAGGCCGGCGGGAACCTGGACAAGGTGCTTCTGCGCCTGGCCGATTACCTTCACGCGCAGAACCGCATGCGGTCGCGCGTCATGGCCGCGCTCACCTATCCCATCATCATGCTCGTCATCGGCGTGGGCGTCGTGGCGGTGCTGCTGACGTACGTGGTTCCCAAGATCCTGGAGGTCGTCCAGAAGCAGGGGAAGGCCGCCCTGCCGCTGCCGACGGAAATTCTCATGGCGGTCTCCGGGTTCCTGGCGGGATATTGGTGGGCGCTCGGGGCGGCGGGGGTGGGGCTCTGGCTGGCCTACCTCCAGGCGCTGCGGACTCCGGGCGGGCGCCTCTGGATCGACACGATGAAGCTCAGGATTCCCGTCCTCGGCAACCTCATGCGCAAGGCCGCCATTTCGCGCTTCGCGATCACGCTGGCCACGCTTCTGGAAAGCGGCCTTCCGGTGCTCGAGGCCATGGGGGTGGTCAAGCGCGTCGTGGACAACGCGCTTCTGGCCGACGCTCTCGAGGAGGTCCGCCGGAAGGTCGCGGAAGGGGCCGACATCGCCACCCCGCTCAAGCAGAGCCGGGTCTTTCCTCCCGTGGTCGCGTACATGATCGGCGTGGGCGAGGAATCGGGCCGCCTCGAGGAGCTCCTCAAGAAGACCGCGCAGGCGTACGACGAAGAGGTCGAGGTGGCCGCCCAGAAGCTGACCGCGCTCCTCGAGCCGCTGATGATCGTTCTTATGGCCTTCGTCGTGGGATTCATCGTGCTGTCGATCCTCCTTCCGATTCTCCAGATGTCCAACCTTTAAGGGGGGCCCCATGCGCCGCACATCCGGGTTCACGCTCGTCGAGATGATGGTGGTCATCGTGATCATCGGCGTCCTGGCGACCGTGCTCATCACGCAGATCGCCGGGAAGGCCGAACGCGCCAAGGTCGAGGCCACGCGCGCCCTGATCAGCCAGGTGAGCAACGCCCTCGTTCAGTTCAAGCTCGATCACAACCGCTATCCCGACCGGCTGGACGATCTGGTGACGATGCCCCCGTACGCCAACCCGAGGAACTGGCCCCCCGGCGGGTATCTCAAGGATCCGCCGCGCGACGCATGGGGCCGGGAATTCATCTACCGGGTCCCGGGCACCAAAGGGCAGCCGTTCGACATCATCTCGCTGGGCGACGACGGCCGGGAAGGCGGCGAAGGGTACGCGGAGGACATCTGGAACCATGAAGCGTACAAGCGGTAGCCGGCGCGGCGGCTTCACGCTGATCGAGCTGATCGCCGTGACGGCGATCCTGGGGCTTCTCGTCGCCCTGGCGGCCACGCGCATGGACTATCTGGTGCCGAAATACCGCCTCCGGGGCGCGGCGCGGGAGATGGCGGGGCTGTTCAAGCAGGGGATGGCCCGGGCGGCGGCCACGGGGCGCGACGTCTATTTCGAGATCGACCTTTCGGGAGGGCGCTACTGGCTCTGGGCCGCGTTCCCGCGCTCGGCCGCCGCCGGCGACGAAACCCTCAAAGGCTACGAGTACGAGCCCGTTTTTCTGAAGGAGCTGCCCGAGGACGTCGCCGTGACCGACGTTCTGGCGGGGGACCGGCAGCGCGTCGAGACCGGCCGGACGCGCCTGCGGCTGTCCCCCTTCGGGACGACCTCCCACGCCGTCGTCAATCTGCGCAACCGGGACGGACGCGAGCTGGCGGTCAAGTTCAACGGCTTCACCGGAGCGGTTTCCTTCTACGAGGGCCGCAAGGAGGCCGACGAGGTGCTGCGCGATGAAGGTCCCTGACGGCGGATCCGTCCGGCGCCGCGCCCAGGGGGGCTTCACCCTCGTCGAGGTCCTCGTGGCGCTCGGAATTCTGGGGACGACGGCCGTTCTTCTTCTCCACCGCCGAGTGGAGATCGTGCGGGAGGCCGCCTGGTCGCGCGACGTGCGCACCGCGTGGATGCTGGCTTCCCGGAAGATGGCCGAGCTTGAGCTGGACCGGGCGCTCTGGACGGGCGTGGGGGGAAGCGCCGCGGGGGACTTCGGCCAGGACGACGCCGCGTACGCGGGGTTCACCTGGGAATATCTGGCGGCGCGCCGTCCGATTCCGCTCGAAGATCCGAACCTGCCGAAGGACAAGGTTTCCTGGAAGCTCCGGGAGCTTTTCCACCTGACCCTCCGGATCGGGATCCCGGACGTCGAGGAGCCCATCGTGCTGGAAAGTTTCTTCCCGATTGCTTCGTCCCAGGGGGAGGCCGAAGAGGACGCCCCGCCGCCGGGAGGAGAGAAGCCGGAGGGCACCCCCGCCGGCCGGGATCCGGACGCGCCTCCGCCCGCGGGGAATCCTTCCCGGGAGGGATCGCCGTGAGGAGCGGATTCACCCTCGTCGAGCTGATGCTCGCGGTGCTTCTCCTGGCCATCATGATGACGGTCGCCTACGGGGTGCTGGTCTCCACCGTTCAGGGGCAGGAGCGGATCGAGGCGATCCTGGCTTCGAGCGAAATCGGACCTGCGATTCTGGCCCAGATCCGCGAGGATCTCGAAGGGGCCGTTCTTCCTCCCAAGGAGGGGGAGAACGAAGTCGATGGCTTCCTGGCGGTCAGCCGCTCGGCTCCGGCCGGCGAACGGGATCGGATCGATTTCGTCACCTCGCGCCTGGCGTACGGATCGCGCCGCGAGGACGAGGAACCGGCGTTTCACTCCGTCAACGAGGTGGGCTACCAGCTCCGGGACCACCCCTCCGAGTCCGGGGTGGCCATCCTCTATCGGCGCGAAGACTACTTTGTGGACGCCGAACCGCTCCGGGGCGGGTCTCTCCTCGAGCTTTACGACCGGGTGACCCACTTCGACCTTCAGTTCTGGAACGGCGAGCGCTGGCAGGCGGAGTGGAGCGCGGTGAAGGAAAAAGGGAAGCTTCCCAAGGCCGTCAAGGTCGAGCTCCGCGTGCGGCTCCGGGACCGCGATGGGCGCGACCAGGACCGCGCCTTCGCGACGATCGTCACCCTCCCGCGCTGACGGGGCCGGGCGGCTCGGGCGCTCCGCGGATCGTTCCGGTCAGCTCCTTCTCGACGACGTGGCAGGCCACCTGGTGGCCGTCGTAGCTCTTGAGCGGCGGGGCGACCACGTCGCAGAGTCCCCGGATCGCCTTGGGGCATCGCGGATGGAAGCGGCAGCCCGAGGGCGGATGCAGAGGGGACGGCACGTCTCCCGGAAGAAGGATCCGCGTGCGCTTGCGCTCCGGATCCGGGACCGGCACCGCCGAAAGGAGCGCTTCGGTGTACGGATGGAGCGGCCTCCGGTAGATCTCCTCCGTAGGCGCCGTCTCCACGATCTCCCCGAGGTACATGACCGCGACGCGGTCGCTGATGTACTTCACGACGCGCAGGTCGTGGGAGATGAAAAGGTACGCGATGCCGTATTTTTCGCGCAGCTCCACGAGGAGATTGACCACCTGGGACTGCACCGAGACGTCCAGGGCCGAGACCGGCTCGTCGCAGACGATGAACTTGGGGTTGAGCACGAGGGCGCGGGCGATGCCGATGCGCTGGCGCTGTCCGCCGGAGAACTCGTGGGGATACCGGTGGGCCCAGGCGGGGTCGAGCCCCACGCGCGCGAGGGTTTCGCGGACGATCTCCGCCCGCTCCGCGCGCGTGCCGATGTCGTGCACGACGAGCCCTTCGGCGACGATGGCGCCCACGGTCATGCGGGGGTTGAGCGATCCGTAGGGATCCTGGAAGATGATCTGGAGGTCGCGGCGCTTGCGGCGAAGCTCGGCGGGGGGAAGCGCCAGGAGGTCCGCGCCCTGGTAGAGGACCCGTCCCGCCGTCGGCTCGATGAGCCGCAGGAGGCTCCGGCCGGCCGTGGTCTTGCCGCAGCCGGATTCGCCCACCAGCCCGAGGGTTTCGCCGGGAGCCAGCGCGAAGGAGACGCCGTCCACGGCGCGCACCCAGCCGGCCACGCGCCCGAAGAGTCCCTTGCGCACGGGGAAGTGCTTCTTGAGATCCCGGACTTCGAGGAGCGGCGGCGTCACGGGTTCACCACGTCGCACGCGACCCAGTGTCCGGGACGGAGCTCCCGCAGGCGGGGTTCGACGGCCCGGCAGCGGTCCACGGCCAGGGGGCACCGGGGATGGAACGCGCAGCCCGGCGGAAACCGGAGCGGGTTGGGCACCGTGCCCGGGATGACGGCGAGCTTCCCGGCCTTCGGAGTGTCCAGGCGGGGGATCGAGCGCAGGAGCCCCGCCGTGTACGGGTGAAGCGGCTCGCGGAAAAGCTCCCGCGCGGGGGCGTACTCCACGATTTTGGAGGCGTACATCACGGCGACCTCGTCGGCCACCTCGGCGACGACCCCGAGGTCGTGGGTGATGATCAGGACGGACATCCGGAATTCCTGCTGGAGCTCGCGCAGGAGGTCCAGGATCTGGGCCTGGATCGTGACGTCGAGGGCGGTGGTGGGTTCGTCGGCGATGAGCAGCCGGGGCGTGCAGGCCAGGGCCATGGCGATCATGACGCGCTGGCGCATGCCACCGGACATCTGGTGGGGGTAGTCGTCCACGCGGCGGGCGGCGGCGGGGATCTTGACCTTCTCGAGGAGTTCGACCGCCCGGCGGCGCGCTTCCGCGCGGGAGACCGGAAGGTGCGTCCGGATCGCTTCCATGATCTGGTAGCCCACGGTGAAGACGGGATTGAGGGAGGTCATGGGTTCCTGGAAGATCATGGCGATGTCGCGCCCGCGGACGGCGCGCATCTCGGGTTCCGGAAGGGTCGCCAGGTCGCGTCCTTCGAAAAGGATCCGGCCGCCGACGTGCCGGCCCGGCGGGGGAATCAGGCGCATGACGGAGAGGGCGGTGACGGACTTGCCGCACCCCGATTCCCCCACGACCCCCAGGGTCTTGCCGCGGCGGACGCGGAAGGACACCCCGTCCACCGCGCGCACGACGCCGTCGTCGGTGAAGAAGTGCGTGCGGAGGTCGCGGACGTCCAGGAGGACGTCGCCGTCGGCGTTCTCCATAGAAGGCGGCGTCAGTTTAGCATGGCCCGGGAGGGGCGAAAAGCGCCACGGGCGGTCTCATTGTCTGAGGCGCGGATCCAGGGCGTCCCGGAGGCCGTCCCCCACGAGGTTGTAGCCCACGACGGTGATGAGGATCGCGGTGCCGGCCGAGAGCGGGAGCCACCACTCCGAGAAGATGTTGCCTTTGGTGTCGTAGACGATGTTCCCCCAACTCGGGGTGGGAGGCTGGACGCCCAGTCCCAGGAAGCTCAGGCCGGCCTCCAGAAGGATCGTGGAGCCCACCTGGAGGGTGGCCGCGACGATGACGGGGGTCATGGCGTTCGGGAGGAGGTGGCGGAAGATAAGGCGCGGGGGGCGCGTCCCGAGCGCCCGGGCGGCCTGGGCGTAGTCGAGTTCCTTGAGCACCAGAAATTCGCCGCGCACCAGGCGCGCCACGCCCATCCAGGAGGTCAGCCCGATGACCGTGATGATGATCCAGATCGACTGGTGCCTCCAGAGGGCGATCACCGTGATGATGAGGATGATCGTGGGGAAACAGAGCAGGACATCCACGATCCGCATCATGACGTTGTCCACCCGCCCGCCGCAGTAGCCCGAAATCGCTCCGTAGACCGTGCCGATCGTCACGGTGATTCCGACGGCCAGGAAGCCCACCAGAAGCGAGATTCGCGAGCCGTAGACGATGCGGCTGAGGGCGTCGCGGGCGAACTTGTCCGTGCCCAGGGGATGTTCGGCGGAGGGGGGCAGAAGCCGCTCGCGGACGCGGTCGCCCTGTTCGGCGGGGTCGTAGGGGGCGACCAGCGGCGCCAGCAGCGCCACGAGGTAGATTCCGAGGAGGATCACGGAGCCCGCCACGGCCAGACGGTTCTTGCGGAACTGCCGGAAGGCGATCTTCCAGTGGGACTCGGAGCGGGGCCGGTCGCCGGCGGCCTCGCCACGCGCCCGGCGGCACAGGCGGCCGGACAGGACGAACAGACCCGCCGCCAGCGCCAGGAGGAGGAGTCCGGACACGACGAAATCGACGTGCCGCGCGGTGACGGCCACGGGTTCGCCGCGCGCGCGCCGGAGGATGCGGCCGGCGGCGTCGGCCAAGGGGGCGGCGTTGGCCGCCCCGAGCCCGACGAAAAGCGCCAGGAACCCCGCCAGGATCAGGGCGGTCCGCCGCCGCCCGATCCGCCAGTGGCCGAGTCCGGGAATCCAGTCGAGAGCGTTCATGGCCTACTCCAGCCTCACCCGCGGATCGACCACCGCGTAGAGCAGGTCGGCCAGGAGGTTGCCGAGCATGACGACGGCGGCGAAGATGAGGTTGACCGCCAGGAACATCGGATAGTCGCGCTGGAAGGCCGCCTCCACGGCCACGCGTCCCATGCCGGGCCAGGCGAAGACGTTTTCGACGATCGCCGCGCCGCTGAAGAGGAAGGGCAGGCTCAGGCCCATGAGCGTGACGATGGGCATGAGGGCGTTCCGCAGCGCGTGCCGGAAGACGACGACGCGCTCCGGAAGCCCCTTGGCGCGCGCGGTGCGGATGTAGTCCTGGCGGATGACCTCGAGGAGCTGCCCCCGCATGTACCGCGACACGTAGGCGGCGCTTCCGATGCCCAGCGTGGCCGCCGGCAGCACGATGTGGAGGAAGCGGTCCCAGAGTTTCCCCAGGGGCGGGAGGTCCTCGTACCCGGGGACGCTCATCATTCCGGAAGCGGGAAGGAGGTGCCAGACGCCCCCGGCGAAAAGGAAGAGGAAGAGGAGTCCGAGATAGAAGGAGGGCATGGAGTAGAAGGCCAGGGCCGCCACGCGGGAGACGTTGTCGAACGCGGAGTACTGCCGCACGGCGGCCACGATGCCGACCGCCAGCCCGATGGCCAGTTCCAGGAAAAGCGCCAGGAGCGAAAGCTGGATCGTGTTCGGCAGGGCGTCGAGGATCTCGTCGGCCACGGGGCGCTTCTTGGCGAACGAGTATCCGAATTCGAAATCGACGAGGACGGATTTCAGGTACTTGACGTACTGCACGGGGACCGGCTGGTCCAGACCGAGATTGCGCCGGAGCATCCGGCGGTACTCGGGGGGAAGGTCGGGGTTGTCGAAGATGTCGGCGGGGTCTCCGGGGGCCGCGTGGATCACGAAGAAGTTGAGCGTGAGGATCCCGAAGAGGAGGGGGACCATGAGGGCCAGGCGGCGGAGGATATAGGTCCGCATCGGGAGGGGGCGCTACTTGTACTTTTGATCCGCCCGGGGCACCCACCACTGGTTGACGTTGTAGTTCCAGCCCACGGTCTCCATCTGCACGTTCCGGAAGCGCTTGTGGAGAAAATTGATCTGCCGGGGGACGTACAGGAACGTGTACGGCTGGTCCTCGGCGATAAGATCCTGGGCGCGGTGCCACATCGCCCGGGCCTTCTCGCGGTCCATCTCGAACTGAGCTTCGTCGATCAGGCGGTCCACTTCCGGATTGGAATAGGAGACGAAGTTGAACTTGTCCGGAATGGACTTGGAGTGCCACATGGTCGTGAGATCCATCTTGAGCCCCACGGACCAGCCGGCCACGGCGGCCTCGAAATTCTTCTTGTTGAGGTCTTCGCTGAAGATCGTCCATTCCAGAAGCGTCGGGTTCACCTTGATGCCGACTTTCTTGAGCTGGTCCTGGACGATGACGCAGATGTCCTCGCGGATTTGATTCCCCTTGTTGGTCTTGAGCGTGAACTCGAAGCGCCGGCCGTCCTTGTCCAGCCACCCGTCGCCGTCGGTGTCCTTCCAGCCCTCTTCGGCCAGAAGCTGCCGGGCCCGGTCGGGGTTGTAGGGGAAATCGGGAACGTCGCGCTTATGCGCCCAGATGATGGGATGGACGGGGCCCTTGCAGATTTCCCCGAATCCGAAGAGCACGGAGTCGATGATGTCCTGGCGGTTGATCGCGTGGGTAAGCGCCTGGCGCACCTTGCGGGATCGGAAGATCGGATGCGTCAGATTCCAGCCGATGTATCCGTACGCCCGGCTCGGATAGACGTACCCCTGCAGGTGCGGCACCCGGGAGAGTTCCTGAAAGAACTTGGGCGGCACCATCTCCATGAAGTCGATCTGCTGGCTCTTGAGCTGCAGGATGAGGTTCTCCTGGTCGGGGATTACCTTGAAGATGATGCGATCGAGAGGCGGCCGGCCCATGAAGTAGCGGTCGTTGGCCTCGACGATGATGTGGGATTGGGCCTTCCACTCCTTGAACCTGTAGGGCCCGTTGCCCACCGGGTTGCGGTTGAAGGCGGCCGATTTCCATTCCGCCGGAGGGACTTTTTCCAAGAGGTGCTTGGGAAGGATCTCGCCGACGACGGCGTCCATGAGCTGATAGGGGTAGACGCGGGTGAAGATGAATTTGACCGTGTAGTCGTCCACGACGACGACGTCCTTGATGTGTTCCTTCCATTTGATGGCGGACCAGCCGATCTCCGGGTTGATCGCCCGTTCGTGGGTGAATTTCACGTCGTGGGCGGTGGTCTTGACGCCGTCGTGCCAGTAGACGTCGTCGCGCAGCCTGAAGGTCAGTTCCCGATGGTCGGGGGAGAATTCCCAGGACTTCGCCAGAAGAGGCGCGTGGGAGAAGTCGGGATTCGTGCGGGTGAGGCCGAGGAAAAGAAGGCCCTCGACATCGCTGGCTCCCTTGGTCGTGCTGACGAGCGGATTGAGCGCGTCGGCGTCCCCGATCGTGCCGATCACGAGCGTGTCGCCGCGGTCGTAGGCGCTCTTGTAGAACCCGTCCCAGCGGGCCTCGAACTCGGGGTTGCGCTCTTCGGACATGCCCCGGTCGGCGACGGCGGTCGCGGAGGAAGCGGCGCCGGAGGTGTCCGGAGCGGCCTTTCCCCCGGCCGGGGGTCTGTCGCTTTCGGAAGGTTTGCAGGAGATCGGCCCGGCGGTCAGGCAGGCCGCCAGAAGGAGAAGTCGAATGCCCGGCGAACGGTTCATCGCAAGCCCCCCATGTCCGCGCGATTTCATCGTAGGGGCCGAGGCCGGGGAGTCAACTGTTTTTGCCGGGCGGCGACCTTGACCCTCGTGCGGCGCGGTGATTAAATACGTCGGTCGTTCGTCCGTTTCGAGACCCTCCGGAAAGCGTCGGAGTCTCTCCTTGGCGAAGCTCGTCGTCAGGCAGGGCGGCCAGACGAGGGAGTTCCCCCTCACCAAGGACAGCGTCTCCATCGGCCGAACGCCCGACAACGACATCGAGCTGAAGGACTCCCTGATTTCGCGCCGACACACGACAATCGTCCGGCGGGGCGACCGGTACGTGGTTCAGGACCTCGGCAGTTCCAACGGCACCTTCGTCAACCGCGAGCGCGTCGAGACGAGAACCCTGGACCACGGGGACGTGATCCGCCTGGGCGACGCCGAGATCACCTTCCTCGACGAGGAGCCCGGCCGGCCCTCGGCGGTCCGGCCCGCCGCGCGGCGGGAAGGAACCGAGTTTTTCGGCGGCCCGGAGATCGTCCAGCGCGTGGACGACATCGCCCAGAACTACAGCATCGACATCGCCGGCGCCCTCTCCCAGGGCCTTTCGCTCAAGGACATCCGAAGAGACGTCAGCGGCGAGCGCGCCGCGCGCGACTCGAAGATGTTCTTCATCCTCTTCCAGGTGGGAAAAGCCCTCTCGACCGCGGCGACGCTCGACGACATGCTGGCGACGGCCATGCGCCTCATCTTCGAGGTCATCCAGGCGGAGCGGGGCGTCATCCTCCTGCGCTCCGGGCCGCAGGGGGAGCTCAGGGCCCGCCTCGCCTTCCATCGCGCCCGCGGGCTCATCGACGGCCGGGACATCCACGTCTCGACCACGATCACCTCCCAGGTCGTCGGCCAGAAAGTCTCGATCATCACCTCCGACGCCCTGCAGGATCCGCGCTTCATGCAGGGGCTCTCGATCGTCCAGTACAACATCCGCTCCGCCCTCTGCGTGCCCCTTTGGGAGGAGCGGGAGGTCTACGGCGCCCTCTACGTGGACAATCTCGCCAAGTCCTACGCCTTCACGAAGGAGGATCTCGAGCTTCTGACGGCGATCGCCAACCTCATCGCCATCCGCATCCGGCAGGAGGAGACCCAGATGCGCCTGCGGCGGGAGGAGCTTCTGCGGACCAATCTCTCGAAGTACCACTCGCCGGACGTAGTCGCCATGCTCATGAGCCGCGGCGGGGAAGTGGGGCTCGAGGTCGTCGAACGCGAAGTGAGCGTGGCCTTCATCGACGTGGAGGCGTCCACCCGGCTGGCCGAGACGATCGGGCCCAAGGGGATCGCCGATCTCCTCAACGAATTTTTCCTCATGGCCACCCGGGCGGTCTTCGCCCACAAGGGCAACGTCAACAAGTTCATCGGGGACGAGGTGATGGCCATCTTCAACGCCCCCGTGGACCTTCCGAATCACGCCGCCGCGGCGGTCCGCTGCTGCCTCACGATGCTCGACGAGCTGGAGCGCTTCAACCGCGAGAACCCCGGCCGGCGCTTCAACGTCCGCTGCGCCGTCAACACGGGGCCCGTCGTGGCCGGAAACGTCGGCACGCCCACCCGCATGGAGTACACCGTCCTCGGCGACACGGTCAACGTGGCCGCGCGGCTCTCCAAGCTCCCGCCGGTCAACAGCGTGGTCGTGGGGGAGCGCACGCATCAGCTCGTCAAGGACGAGTTCCCGGCGCGCGACCTGGGCGAAGTGGTCCTCAAGGGAAGGGAAAAGCCTCTCCGGGCGTTCGAGATCCTCCGGGAGGCCCCGCGGCCCGCGGGCGCGGAAACTTTGTGATCCGGGCCCGTTTGTGCTGAAATGGGAACCGTCATGAGGCGGGTCGCGATTCTCGGCTCGACGGGCTCGATCGGCACCCAGGCCCTCGACGTGGCCGCCCACCTGGGGCTCGAGGTGCGGGCGCTGGCCGCCGGCTCCAACTGGCGCGCGCTCAAGGAACAGATCGAGCGCTTCCGGCCGGCCCGCGCCGCGCTGGCGGACCCCGCGGCCGGAGAGGCCCTCCGCCGGGCGCTCAACGGCTCGCCCACCGTGCTTCTTCCGGGGCCCGAGGGGGTCCGCGCCGTCGCCTCCGGGGACGACGTGGAGGTCGTGCTCTGCGGGATCACGGGCGCCGCGGCGCTCGGACCCGCGCTGGCGGCGGCGGAGCGGGGAAAGACTCTCGCTCTGGCCAACAAGGAAGCTCTCGTCATGGCGGGGCCGATTCTCCTTGAAGCGGCGCGCGCCTCGGGAGCCCGGATCGTCCCCGTCGACAGCGAGCACAGCGCCATCTTCCAGGCCCTCCGCGCCGGAAGCCGCCGCGAGGTGCGCCGCGTCATCCTCACCGCCTCCGGCGGCCCCTTCGCGCGGCTCTCCCGCGCCGAGCTCGAGAACGTCACCCCCGAACAGGCCCTCCGCCATCCCACCTGGGACATGGGGGGCAAGATCACCGTCGATTCGGCCACGATGTTCAACAAGGCCCTCGAGATCGTCGAGGCCAAATGGCTTTTCGATCTGGCGCCTTCGCAGATCGAGGTGCTCCTGCATCCCCAGTCCATCGTCCACTCGCTCGTCGAGTTCGTGGACGGTTCGGTCGTGGCCCAGATGAGCGTGCCGGATATGCGCGCCCCCATCCAGTACGCCTTCACGTTCCCGGAACGGGCCGCCGGGACCATCCGCCCGCTCGACCTGGCCGAAGTCGGGGCGCTCACCTTCGAGCGCCCGGACCGGGGGAAATTCCCGTCGCTGGATCTCGGGTACCGCGCGGCCGAGGTCGGCGGGACGCTGGGGGCGGTCCTGAACGCGGCCAACGAGGTCGCCGTGGATCTTTTCCTGGCGGGGCGCATCCGGTTTCCCCAGATCTTCGACGTCGTGCGGCGGGTGATGGACCGCCACCGCGGGGTGGCCCGCCCGTCGCTCGAGGACGTCCTCCAGGCCGATGCCTGGGCCAGACAGGAGGCCCGATGGAATTTCTGAAGCCGTACCTCGACAGCCTGGGCTCGATCCTCATGGTCATCCTGGGGCTCGGGTTCATCATCTTCCTCCACGAGCTCGGCCATTTCCTGATGGCCAAAAAGAACAAGGTCCGCGTGGAGGTCTTCTCGCTCGGCTTCGGCCACGCGATCTTCAAGTTCCGCCGGGGCGAGACGGAATACCGCGTGGCGTGGCTGCCGCTGGGGGGCTACGTGAAGATGGCCGGAGAATCCCTCGGCGACGAACGCCGCGGCGAACCCTGGGAGCTGACCTCGAAAACCCCGTGGCAGCGCTTCCAGATCTTCACCGCGGGCGCCGTCATGAACCTTCTCATCGCCTTCCCCATCGCGATTCTGTCGTACGCCGTCGGGAAGTACGAGGCGCCGAATGAAGTGGGCGTTCCGGGCATGGCCGAGGCCCATTCGGGAATGCGCCCCGGGGACGTGATCCTGGAGGTGGACGGCCGCCGGATTACGAGCCTCGACCAGTTCCGCATCGAGATGATCCGCCGCCCCGCGGGCTCCTCGGTGCCGGTCCGCGTGCGGCGAGGCGACCGGGAGGAGACGCTCCAGATCCGCACCATGAAGTCCTCCTACCACGCGGGCACGATTCCCCCGACGACGCGCCTGCCGTCCGTCACGCCCGATTCCCCGGCGGCCCGGGCCGGAATCCGGGCCGGCGACGAGATCGTCGCCCTCGACGGCCGGCGCGTCACGACGGGCCGCGAGGCCGGAACCCTTCTGCGGGCCGCCGCGGGGCGCGAGGTGCTCCTGACCCTGCGCCGCCGGGCCGCGGACTTCGAGGACGCCGATTACTCCGTGCGCCTGACCGTTCCCGCCCGGGAATGGCACGTCGTTCCCCAGGACGACAATCTTCTCGAGTGCATCGTGGGGCGCGTGCTTCCGGGGACGCCGGCCTACGACAAGCTGGAGCCGGGGGACGTCCTCGTCCGCGTCGGCGATCGGCCGGTGGCCTGCTGGCAGGACCTGCGCGACGCCATCGAGCCCCATCCGGACCGGGAGTTCGAGATCGAAGTGCGGCGGGGCGACCGGACGGAGCGGGTGCGCCTGCGGACCGGCTTCGGGGCCGACAGCGGAAAGGGCGTCATCGGGATCCAGCCTCACTGGACGAACGTCGTCGCGCGCGTCGTTCCCGGGTCGTACTACGACCGCGCGGGCCTGAAGCCCGGCGACCGGCTCCGGGCCGTGGAAGGTCAGCCGGGAGAGGTGACCCTGGCGAGCCTTCTCGGACAGCGGTTCGAGCGCCCCGGCCGCGTGCGCATCGAGGTCGAGCGCGCGGGCGAACCCAAGTGGATCGCCTTGACCCTGGAGACCGAACGGATCGTGGAGGGAGACGTCGCGGCGCTGGGGCTGCCCGCGTACACGTCCGGGCCCCTGGCGGGGTTCCTCGCCACGGAGGATTCGCGCCCCTTCCGCCGGCGCTCCCTGGGTCAGGCCGTCGCGGCCGGCGTCTACGAGCCGTACGACATCACGATAATGACCTTCGAGGTCCTCAAGAAACTCGTCACGGGCGGAGAATCCGCCAAGGGACTGTCGGGGCCGATCGGGATCATCCACGTGACCTACCGCAGCGCCGATCTTTCGTTCGGCAACTTCCTGTGGCTGCTCTGCCTGATCACGGTGAACCTCGGGATCTTCAATCTCCTGCCGATTCCCGTGCTCGACGGCGGACATAACGTCCTTCTGGCGATCGAAGTCGTCCGCAAGTGGCTGGGGAAGCCTCCTCCGAGCGAGAAGTTCGTGGCGACGTTCCAGTACGCCGGACTGCTCTTCATCCTGGCGCTGTTCCTCTTCGTGACCTACAACGACATCTCCAAGCTGATCATCGGTGGATAAGACGGCCTGGGAGAAGTTCCTGAACGAAGTCGTCGTCGTGGACACGGACTCGGCGTTCGTGTACCTGGGGACGCTCGACCGCCTGGAGGGGGAGTTCGTGGTGCTTCGGGACGCCGACGCGCACGATCGGGCCGAGGGGCCCTCCACCAAGGAGCAGTACGTGATGGACGCCCGGCGGTTCGGGATCCATCCCAACCGGAAGGAAGTGCGGGTCCGCGCGGAGAAGATCGTCAGCATCTCCCGCCTGGCCGACGTCATCGTCTACTGAGCCGCGCCGGTTCCCATGGGTTCCGCCCTGACCCTGCGCATCGCCGGAGTGGGGCTTCGCCTGGCGGCCGGCCGCGCGGAGCTTCTGCGCCGCCTGGGCGCCCGATACGAGCCCTTTCGCGCGCCCGGCGGGGCGGATCTGCGCCTTCACGTCGATTTCGTGGATCGGCCGCTGGGTCCGGATCGGGAAGAGCCCCGCGTGTGCGCCCACGGACGAGGCGTGCGGATCCAGCGCCATGACCTGGAGGCCGAGCTGGGAGGGCGCGGCGGCTGGGCGCGGATCCTGGCGCGGCCGTCTCCGCTCGATTCGCTCCTTCGGATCGCGCTCAGTTTCGCGCTGATCCGCCGGGGCGGCTTCCTTTGCCATGCGGCGGCCGTGGACGGGTGGCTCTTTCCGGGCCCCTCGGGGGCGGGAAAAAGCACCCTCGGGCGCGTCGCGCCGCGGGACCGGCTGCTGGCCGACGAGCTCGTGGGCGTGCGGGCGGGGCGGCTCTACGCGACGCCGTTCTGGGGGGATTTCCGCCCGGGACGCGACAACGGGAATCGCCCGCTGGAGGGGATTTTTTTTCTCGACCGGCGGGCTCCCCGGGGGGCGCGGCCGCTGGGGAAGGGGGAGGCGCTCCTGCGGCTGCTGAGGTGCGTGCTTTATTTCGGGGACGACGCGGCGGCGGGGGCGCGGCTCCTGGAGCGCGCGCGCCGCCTGGTGGAGCGGGTTCCCGCGTTCACGCTGAGCTACGACGCGCGCCGCTGGGGCTTCCGGGACGTGGAGGCGTGCCTTCGGGAGGCCTTGGAATGAAGGAGATCCTCTGCGAATTCCGGCGCGGGGGGCGGGTGGAGTCGCTTCATCGCGTGCGGGTCGCGGTTCTCGTGGACGGCCGCACGGCGCTGGCGTGCGGGGAGGTCGCGGCGCCGGTGTTCCTGCGCTCGTGCGCCAAGCCGTTTCAGGCCTGGGCCGTCGTGGAGGCGGGGGCGGCCGACGCGTACGGGCTCGAGGCTTCGGAGCTGGCCGTCATGGCGGGGTCGCACGGGGGAGAGGCGTCCCACGTGCGGGCTGTCCGCTCGATCCTGCGCAAGGCGGGGGTGCCGGCCCGGGCGCTTCGGTGCGGAAGTCACCCGCCGCTTTCCTCCCGGGGGCTGCGGGAACTTTACGGAGCCGGGCGGGAACCGACGCCGCTTCACAACAACTGTTCGGGGAAGCACGCCGGAATGCTGGCCGCGGCGCGGCGGCTGGGGGCGCCGCTGGAGGGTTACCTCGACCCGGGCCACCCGGTGCAGCGGGCGAACCTCCGGGCCGTCGCGCGCTTCACCGGCGTCGTCGCCCGCGCGATCCGGATCGGGATCGACGGATGCAGCGCGCCCACCTTCGCCGTTCCCCTTCGCGCCCTCGCCCGGGCGGGAGCGGAGTTCGCCGGCGCCGCGGATCCCTCCGCCCGGCGCGTGCGGGAGGCCATGACGGCGCATCCGGACCGGGTGGGGCGTCCGTGCGCTTCGATCATGTCCTCCGCGCCGGGCAGGATCCTCGCGAAGGGAGGGGCGGAGGGCGTCTATCTGTGCGCGGTTCCGGCGCGGCGGGCGGGAATCGCGCTCAAGGTCGTGGACGGCAACGCCCGCCCCGTCGTCCACGTTCTGGCGGCGCTTTTTCGGAAGTTCGGGCTCCTGGAGGGCGAGGATCTGGCGCGGGTCGGGAAAGCCGCCGATCCGGTCTTGCGGAACCATGCGGGGCTCGCGGTCGGGGAGGTCCGCGTGCGCCTGTGAACCGCCGCCGGGGCTCGAATGGACATCTTGATGACAGACCCTTCTGGACAGGGCGCTTGCGTTCGTCGAGCGCTTTCGGGCCGCTCCGGTTGCGCGGGCGGACGCGATGGGAGGGCGCGCCGCGGGCCGGTGGGGCGTATACTCGTGAAGGTGAGCCGGGAGACATCGATCGGCGGGTCCCGACGGACGTTCGCGCCCACGGTCTGGACCATGGTGCTTCGGGCGCGCGACCGGGGGGAGTTCGGCGCGCTCGTCGAGCGCTACTGGAAGCCCTGCTACTTCTACATCCGCCGGCGCGGCCATGACGTCGAGGACGCCAAGGATCTCACTCAAGCGTTCTTCGCGGATCTTTTCGAGCGAGAGGCGCTGGCGGCCGTCAGCCGGTCCAAGGGGCGTTTCCGGAACTTCCTGCTGGCCTGCCTGGGGCATTTCCTGTCGGACGAATACGATCGCCGCCGCGCCCTCAAGCGGGGCGGGAAGCTTCTGTCGCTCGACTTCGCCGGGGCGGAAATGGAGCTGGCCCACACGGCCGCGGAGGCGCCGGAGAAGGTGTACCGGCGGCAGTGGGCGGTGGGGATCGTGAACCGGGCCCTGGGGGTCCTGAAGGACGAGATGGGCCCCCGCTTCGAGGCGCTGCGGGAGTATCTTTCGGGCGGGGCGGCGCGCGGCCTCCGGGAGGTCGCCGGGCGACTCGGCGTGTCGGAAGGAAACCTCAAGGTGATTCTCCACCGGGCCCGGCGACGGTACCGGGAGCTTCTGCGCGAGGAGGTGGCCCGCACGGTGCAGGACCCGCGGGAGGTCGACGAGGAACTTGCGGAGCTCTTCGCGGCGCTCGGAAGGGACTGACGGGGGAAAGCCTTGCTTTTTCGGACGTCGTGGATCGTGTAACCTTGGGGCGCGGTTTCCTTTTCCGGAGGTGGAGGCCATGAACACGATGAAGAAATGCTCCACCTGCGGGGAGCTCTACGCGGGCGACCTCTGCCCCCGCTGCGCGGCGGCCTTCGCGCAGGAGCCCAGCCGGCCGGATCCAGCGGCCGAGGAACCGCCCCTCAAGCCCGGCGACGTCTTCCACGGCCTGGAGATCGTGGAGCTTCTCGGCCGCGGCGGCATGGGCGTCGTTTACAAGGCCCGCCAACCGAGCCTCGACCGGTTCGTGGCCCTCAAGATCCTCCCGCGGAAGCTCGCGCTCGACCCGGATTTCCAGAACCGGTTCATCCGGGAGGCCAAGGCGCTCGGATCGCTCTCCCACCCGAACATCGTCGCCGTCCACGACTTCGGAGCCGAGGCGGGGCTTTTCTTCTTCGTCATGGAGTTCGTCGACGGCGTGAACCTCCGGCGCCTTCTGCGGGACCGGAAACTTACGCCGGAGGAAGCGATCCGGATCGTTCCTCAGCTCTGCGACGCCCTCGAGTACGCCCATTCGGAGGGGATCGTCCACCGGGACATCAAACCGGAAAACATCCTCGTCGACCGCAAAGGACGGGTGAAGATCGCGGACTTCGGGTTGGCCAAGATCGTGGGGGACGAACGCCGGGTTCACGCGCTGACCCTCACGAACATGGTCATGGGCACGCCGCACTACATGGCCCCCGAACAGCTCGAGAACCCGAAAGCCGTGGACCACCGCGCGGACATCTACTCGATGGGCGTGGTCTTTTACGAGATGCTGACCGGGGAGCTTCCGCTCGGGCGCTTCGAGCCCCCTTCGCGCAAGGTGCAGGTGGACGTTCGCCTGGACGACGTGGTCCTCAAGGCCCTGGAAAAGGAGCCCGAACGGCGCTACCAGAAGGCGAGCGAAATCCGGGAGGACGTCACGCGCGTCACGTCCGTGGCGCCGGCCGCTTCCTACAGCCCGACCGTCGTCACTCCCGCGGGGGTGCGCCGGGACCGGAAACGATGGGTGGCGGGCCTGGGGGTCGCCGTCGCGCTGGCGGTCACGGGCCTCGCGTCATGGGCGCTTCTTCGCCGGGAGGATCCGCTGGCGCGGCTTCGCGCCGACGCGGCCGCGCGTCTGGCCGCGGGGGACTACGCCGGCGCGCGCGACCTCTACGAGGCCCTTCTGAGGGTCGGCTCCGACGAAGCCGACCGCGCCGCCGCGCGCCGGGCCATCGAGGAATGCTCCCAAAAGCTCGCCCAGCCGCTTGATCTTACGCCGTACTTCATCACCGAGAACGACCGCGTTGTTCCGAGGGTTCTCGTGCCCCCCGGCGGAAACCTTGTGCGGAATCCCTTCTATGCGAAGGATCGCGAGGAGGTCGCCAAGATCGTCAACTGGCTGGGCCTGGCGTCCCTTTCGCCCGGGGACGTCCGCCAGGCCTACCTGGCCGTCTGGTACGCCGCCGAACCCGCCTACGCGGTGCTCGACACGGCCGCGGCCGAGGCGGCCCAGCGGGAGTTCGACCGCTCCGGAAGCCTCCGGAACCGGTGGAGCTACCGGAAGGGGAATCTGCTCGTTCTGGCCTTCGCGCGGAACCGCCCGGCGCGCGCGCTCTTCGCGGGACTCGTGGCCGCCGCGCGGAAAAGGCTCGGCCTTCCGGAAGAGCCTCTCGATGTGCCGCTCGAAAACCTCAAGTTTTCGAGATCGGATCTCGGCGGCGACGTGGTCCTCCTTCGGGAAGAGACGCGTCCGGACGGCTTCGTCCAGGAGTTCGGATTGCGGGACGGAGGCCGCGGGGTCCGGCTGGCCGCCGCGCTCCTGGAGAATCTCGAGGCGGCGCGCCGCAAGGAGGCCGAATGGGCGCGCGATCCGGAACACGCGTCCGCCTTCAAGGTGGAAGTGCTCCGCGCGGGCCGCACCGTGGCGGCGCTTTCCCTGTGGAGGAAGGATCTCCTGACGTACGAGAGGCTGGCCGAGCCGGTGCGCGAGTGGATGGGCCTTCCCGGACGCCGCTGGGAAACGATCGTCCCCTCGGCGGCGGAGCTTCCGGACGGCTTTTCGTTCGACCGCGTGGAGTCCGATCCCGCGGCCGTCCTTCGCGCGCTGGCCCTCAAGGAGATCGTCCCGTCGGAAGTGACGCGCGCCTGGAAGGCGACCCTGAAGCCCGCCGGCTCGATCGTTCTGCTGGAGATTCCGGACGTTCAGGCGCGCTCGACGGCGGAAGTCCAGCTCAACCGGAAGGTGAACGAGCGCGACACCGCCGAAGATCACGACATCTGGCTCTACGCCGTGGACGCTCCGGACGATCCCGAGCTCGACGCGCTTCAGAACATGATCCGGGCCAAGCTCGGCTGCTCCCCGAACGCGCCGCGGTACGTTCGCCTCGGCAGGGTCCGTCTCGAGGAGAAGGACCTTCCTCCGGGATACCGCGTGGTTCGTCCCGAGGCCCCGTCCGACCGGGAAGATCGCGGAACCCTGGAAGGTCCGTCCGGCACGCTCTCCTTCTCCATGAAAGACTATTCGGACCTCCGGGACCTGCGGCAGGACCTGCGGACGGCGCGACGCACTCCGGCGGATCTCCTCCTGCACAAGGACTATCTCCTCGTCCACGTGACGGGACCGGAGGAGGCGTGGCCGATCCTCGACGCGCTCGAGGCGACCCTGCGCCGGAAGATGAGGATGCCTCCCCCAGCCCCCGAAGACTACGGGATCGATGCCTCGGAACTCCCCAAGGGCATGGCGTACCTCGAGCGCCGACGGGAACCCAACCCCCAGAGCGTGGAGCTCGCCGGGAAAGTCACGGCCTGGAAGGCCCACGTGGATCCGGCGGACGTGACGATCGTCGTGCGCGTCGGGAGGGACCCGAACTTTCTGGACGCGGAGCGCCGGCGCCTGGCCGCCGAGGGCCGGACCTTGACGCGTTTCGCCGAATACCGCAAGGAAAACATCTCGGCCGTCCTCTATCAGGAAGGATCGGGCGACGAGGCGGCCTTCCGGGCGCTTTGCGAGCTCGTCCGCGCCCGGCTTCGGGTTCCCCGATAGGGAGCCGGTTCACGCGCTCGAGGAGTCCTTGAGGAGGCCGCTCACGATCGTTTCGAGACGCCTGCGCTCCTCGGGACTCGGGGGGCGACCGGCGAAGCGCGTCTCGTAGAACTTGGCCGTGACGAACTCGAGGTCCGCGTCCGCCAGGAGCCCCCGGAGCGACGCGGCGAATTCGCGGGGCGTGACGGCCGGGGGCTTGCGGCGGCCGCGCCGCGCCAGGGCCCAGAGGAAATCCCGGTAGAAGTCCACCGGACAGGGATCCCGGAAGCCGGACAGCGCCTGCCGGATCCGGCGGCGCTTCGAGCGCGGAAGAAGAAGGTACCCCGCCGTCGCCGCGCCCACGAGAGCGACCAGGGCCAGGGGGACCGCGGGATGCGCCAGGGCGTCCGCGAGCCCGGAGGCCGCCCGCGCGAGGAAAGACAACGCTTCTTCGAAGATCCGGCTCCGCGAGCGGGCGTCGAAGTCCACGACGAAGCGGTCCCACCGGCCGCGGGGTTCCGGCTCGGACCCCTGCGGCTTGGGGTCCGTCGTGGCCACGGGCGGTCCGTCCGGGGGAGGCGCGCGGCCTTCCGGCGGAGTCGCGTCGTACGCCCTCCAGCCGGCCTCCGGGCCGAACCACACCTCGACCCACGCATGGGCGTCCGCGTTGCGCACGAGGAAGGAGCCGTCGGGGTCCGGATCATGGAGCTGGAAGCCGGTCGCCACGCGCGCGCCGATTCCGAGGGACCGGCACAGGAGCGCCAGGGCCCCGGCGAAGTGGACGCACGAGCCGGCGCGCGTCTCCAGGAAATGGTCCATGGGGTCGCGGCCGCCGGAGGGGACGAAGGGGTCGAGCCGATACGCGAACCCGTTGCGCATCAGGAAGTGCACGAGACGGGTGACCCGGGCATGGACGCCGGGGCCGGCGCCCTCGGCGGCGCGGCGCGCGGTGTCCCGGAGCCGCGGCGCGAGCTCCGCGGGGATCTGGAGGTGCTCGGGCGCGGCCTCGGGGATCCGGCCTGCGGCCGGAACATCGAGCGGCATGAGCGCGCTTTCGACCTCGTATTCGACGCGTTCGCGGGGAGGGGCCGGGAAGAAGAAGGCGCCGGCGGGATCGCCGCGCACTTCCGGCCACGACACCCGCACGGGATCCGGCAGGGCGAAGGCCAGGTCTCCGTGCCCGGGAGCCAGGACGATGCGCTGTCGCACGCGGGTCCGCCCTTCGGGCGGGTTGCGCTCGAGCGTCGTCCAGCCGTCCGTCCGACCGTCGTCGGCATCGCGGCGGACTTCCCGGCGCGCGCCGGCGGCGCTCCAGCGGCCGTTCTCATAGCGGTGCAGGAGCGCGCCCCGCAGGTAGAGGGTCTGTTCGGCGGGCACAGGGCGCCCTTCGAGGTCCGTGGCGCGGACGCGCAGGACGGGGCTCGGGTCCGCCTTGAGCCGTTCGAAATGGACGAGGTCGAGGAGATCGGACCGGCGGGGGATTCCGATGCGGCCGCCCGTGGGCACGGGCGGTCCGGCGGGCGCGGGGGCGGGGAGGGCGGCGCCGTCTCCGGGGCCGCCGCCGGCCGCGGGCCGGGGGAGGGCGACGAAGAAGACCGCTCCGAGCTCGACGGCCAGGGCGCAGACCGCAAGCGTCAGGCCGACGCCGCCGGGACCGGGAGCTTCCTCCGCGCGCAGCCGTGCGGCGCGCTGGAAGGCATAGAGCGTGGTTCCCAGGCTCAGAAGGAGGAGCGGCAGGAAGGCGGGCGGCTGGAGGAACGCTCCGGAGATCATGAAGAGCGACAGCTCGATGATCGCCAGCGTCCAGAGGTCGTACTCGGACTTGTTTTTCGAGAGGACGAAGACGACCGCGTTCCAGAGGAGGAACCGGGCGATGGCGTGGCTGAAATCCTCCGGGTCCCCGCGACCGGCTCGGGCGCCCAGGAAGACGGCGAAGAGCACCGAGCCCGCCAGGATGAGGCCGATCTTGAGGGGCGGAGAAAAGAAGAGCTTTCGGAAGCGGTGTTCGAATCCCAGGCTCCAGAGCGCGGCCGACCCGAAGACGCCGAGCTGGAGCGGCGTGAGGGGGTCGCCGGCGGCGGCGGCCAGGTAGGCGGCCAGAAGCCCCAGGTAGGCCGCCCCGCGGGCGCGCGCGTCGCCCGAGATCGGCGAGACGGAAGCGGGTTCGGCGGCGGGCATCGGATCACGCGAACGTCATCAGATTCCTCATGTCCTGCGGCCCGAGCTCGATCGCCCGGGCGGCCCCCTCCCAGGGGGGCAGCGGTTCGGAGGTGAGCCGCAGGAGGAAATAGACTTCGTCGGTCCCGGGAGGTTCGTCCCTCACGAGGTCGGTCAGGCGAAGGACGCGGGAGGGCTTGAGGGTGGCGAGAGCGTGGAGCAGATCCTCGAGCGCTCCGGGGCGCGGTTCGAGAAGGAGCGTGAACGGTTCCGGGCCGCAGGCGCGGAACCGCACGCGGTAGCGCTCGGCGAGGAGCGCGTCGGCGAGGGTGGCGGCGAAGGACACGGCCCGTTCGAGCCGGCCGCGTCGGCGGGGATCCTGCGCGTCGGGCAGGAAGGTTTCCAGCAGGATCGCCGCGTCGCGCGTCTGGACGTCTTCGTATTCGCGCACGAGAAGGGCGCGCGGGAGGCGGGCGGAGCGTTTCCAGTCGATGTGCCGAGGACTGTCGCCGGGGCGGTATTCGCGCAGGCCGGCGAAGTCCTCGTTTCCCCGGCGGGCCGCCGCGGGGGTCGCGGTCACGGACGAGAGGCGCGCGAAGAGGCGGCTGGCGGGGCGGCGATGGAGGACGCCGAGGCGCGGATAGACGAGAATCGCGTCCTCGAGGGGGACGACTTTCCGGCAGGTGAAAAGGCCCGGCGGGAATTCGGAGACGACGGTGAGCGGTCCGAGACGCGCCCAGCCGCGTTCGGCGATGGAGAGGCTGTAGGCCGCGGAGGCCGAAGCGCCGGGAGACATGGCGGGGAGCCAGACGGGCGGCGGGGGAGCGCCGGCGGGGCGTCCTTCGTGCGACAGGCGGTCTTCGAGGCGCAGGCCGGCGGCGGGCCAGAAGCGGCGCGCGTTGCGGATCCGGAGGCCCACGAGGAAGAGGTCGCCGGCATGGACGGACTCGGGAAGCGCGCGGGAGATCTCCAGGCCGCGCGCGCCGATCCAGGTCAGCCATCCGCACGCGGCGAAGAGTCCCATGAGAAGGGAGAAGACGGCGAAGAGGAGGTTATTGTCCTTGAAGGCGGCGGCGAAGGCCACGGAGGCCGCCAGGACGAGGTACACCCATCCGCGGCCGTTGATCCGGAAGGAGCTCCGGCGGCGGCGGGGGCGGCCGCGCCGCGGAGGGCGGTCCGGCGGGCCTGCGGGAGCGGACGTCATGGCGGCACGGGGACTTCCTGGAGGATCCTCTGGACCACGTGGGCGGCGCCGAAGGAGCCGTCCTGGGAGCCCCGGGAGCGGCGCTCGACGACGCGGTGGGACAGCACGGCGGGGGCCACGGCCTTGACGTCGTCGGGCACGGCGTAGTCGCGTCCTTCGACGAGGGCGTAGGCTCGGACGGCCCGGGCCAGGTGGAGGGATCCCCGCGGGCTGGCTCCCGCCAGCAGAGCCTTGTCCGAACGGGTGCGGCGCACGACTTCGAGGAGATAGTCGGCCAGGGCGTTTTCGAGGCGGACTTCGGGGACTTTGCGGCAGAGGGCTTCGACCTCTTCGGCGGCGGCGACGGGGGCGAGGGTTTCGACGGGATCCCCGGCGGCGCGCGATTCGAGGATCCGGCGCTCTTCCTCGAGGGAGGGGTATCCCATGCGCAGCACCATGAGGAAGCGGTCGAGTTGCGACTCCGGCAGAGGGTAGGTGCCCGTGAATTCCAGGGGATTCTGGGTGGCCAGGACCATGAAAGGGGACGGCAGGGGATGGGTGACGCCGTCGACGCTGACGGAGTTCTCGTTCATGGCTTCGAGCAGGGCCGCCTGGGTGCGCGGCGTGGCGCGGTTGATCTCGTCCGCCAGGACCAGGTGGGCGAAGACGGGGCCCGGCTTGAAGACGAATTCCTTGCGGTCGGGATCGAAGACGGAAACGCCCGTGACGTCGGAGGGCAGGAGATCGGGGGTGAACTGAATGCGCCGGAAGGAGCCCGCGACGGCGCGGGCGAGCGCCCGCGCGAGGGCGGTTTTTCCGGTGCCCGGGGCGTCTTCGATCAGAATATGGCCGCGGGCCAGGAGCGCGGCGACGGCGAGCTTGACGGTCTGGGGCTTCCCGAAGATGACGCTTTCGACGGCGCGGCGGAGCGCGGCGACGCGCTCGAGGTCCCGGGGTTCGATGGCCATGGGTCGAGAGGGCATTATATCGGCGCCGCCCGGAACGCCGCAAAGGTTTGGCGTTCGACGGAGCCTTGACAGCCTCCTGCGTAAAACGTACGATTTCGGCCGTTTCGGCCGGTTTATTCGGGTTTTGCTCCGGAGGGGGCAGGAAGGAGAGACGCATGGCGGAAGTGTACGTCGTTCAGTCCAAGGTGCGGGCGCTGGCCAAGAAGAAGGGCTTTCGGTTCAGCGGGGACGCGGTGGACGCGCTGTCGAAGCTGGTGGAACAGGCGGTGATCCAGGCCGGAAACCGCGCCAAGGCGAACAAGCGCCAGACGATCAAGGCGGCCGACGTATAGCGTTCGGCGGGAAAGCACGGCGAAGGCGGCCCCGCGTCGCGAGGCGCGGGGCCGCGTCGCTTTTCGGGAGGCCGCGCGGGCGGGGCCCCTTCTTGACTCCCCCGGAGGGGAGGGATATCATTACGAGACGACAGCGATGATGGCCGCGGCGACCCGCCCCGCGCGCGGGTTCGTAAGGGAGAACTCGGGTGCCTGATCTCACGATCCAAGTCCAGGAGGTCAAGGGGGTACCGGGAACGGCCCTCGTCATCCTGAGCGGATCGATCGACGCCAAGACGGTCATTACCTTCCAGACCCATCTCAACTCCGTCAAGGAGCGCGGCGTCGAGCGGTTCATCATGGACATGGAGAACGTCAAGTACGTCAACTCCACGGGTCTCGGGTACCTCATCAACCTGTCGGATTCCGTATCCCCCGGGAAGGGGGGGATCGCCCTCGTCAAGGTCCAGCCCAAGGTCAAGGTGGTCTTCGACATGCTGGGCCTGAACGCGTTTTTCAAGATCTTTCCGACGCGGGAGGAGGCGCTGAAGGCCTTTTCCGCGGATTCGCCCGCGGCGGCGCCGGCCGAGTCGCGGGGGGCGACGCGCGCCCCGGCCGAGCCGCTCCGGCCGACCCAGGCGCCGACGCCGAGGATTCCGACGCCTGCGGTCGTTCCCGCGGCGGCTCCGGCGGCGGAACGGTACTCCACGGCCGCCGAGCGGGTGAGTCCGGCCCGGCCCGCCGAAACGCCGGCGGCCGCGCCGGCCGAACCCATCCACGTGGAATGCCAGTCGTGCCGGGCGCTCCTGGCGGTTCGGGAATCCGGGACCTACCGCTGTCCCCGCTGCCTGAGCCTTTTCAACTATGCCGGGGGCGGCCGCGTGAGCTTCCTTCCACGTTCCAAGGCCGTGCCCGTGCAGCTCAGCCTCAGCTTTACCCCGGAATGCACCGAAGGGCTTCTCGAGTTCGTCCGCCGGCTTTCCCAGAAGAGCGGATTCAGCCCCCAGGGAATCTCCGAGGTCCAGTCGGTCGTTAAAGATACGGTGGAGACGATCCGGCGCCACGCCTACGGAGGAAGCGACGGGAACGTCTATCACGTCCTGCTCGTGTCCGTGGACTCGGAGCTCGAGATGCGGTTCGCCGATTACGGGACGCCGCTGAGCCCGGACCGCGCGGATCTTTTCGCCGCGGCGCGGCGCGGCATGGACCGCTTTGAGCTGCGCCATCATCCCAAGGGGGGTAACGTCGTCACCGTGTCCAAGAAGGCGAGATGAATATGCTGGAAGCCCTGGCTTTCGCCGGCCTGTCCACCACGGAGCTCCTGATCGTCGTCCTGGTGATCGTCCTCCTCTTCGGCGCCTCGAAGATTCCCCAGCTCATGCGCGGCATGGGGCAGGGCATCAACGAGTTCAAGAAGGGGCTCAAGGAAGGCGCCAAGGAGGAGAGCAAGGAGCCCGAGTCCTCGCCGGCGGACGCGGAAAAGAAATGAGTCCCGCCCTGGGCGCGATCGGCCTCCTCGAGGCCGCCCTCATCGCCTTCGCGATCGTGCTTCTTTTCGCTTCCTCCCGGATTCCCGCCCTCATGCGCGGCCTCGGCGCGGGCCTGCACGAATTCAAGAAAGGGATTCGGGAGGGATCCGGACAGAACGGTCCGACCGCCCCGCCGAAAGCCTGATCCCATGCGGCTCGACCTGATGGCCTTCGCGGCCCACCGCGACGACATCGAAATCACCTGCGGAGGAACCCTCATCCGGATGGCGGAGAAGGGATACGCCGTGGGGGCCTGCGACCTGACGCAAGGCGAAATGGGGACCCTGGGCTCCGCCGCCGAACGCCGGGCCGAAGCCGAAGAGGCCGCGCGGATCATGGGCCTGGCCGTCCGGGTCAACTGCGAGCTTCCGGACGCCGGGGTCTTCAACGTCCGGGAATACCAGACGCGGGTGGTGGAGGTCCTGCGCCGCTACCGGCCCCGAACGGTCCTGCTGCCCGGCTTCGAGCAGCGCCACCCGGACCACCGCGTGACCCCGCAGCTCGTGTTCGACGCGTGCTTCTTTTCGGGACTGCGCAAGTTCGGCTCCGGAGAACCTCACCGGCCCCACAAGATCCTCTACTGCCACAGCGCCACCTACGAGGACCGCAGGCCGACCTTCGTGGTGGACGTGACGGCGCAGATGGAGAAGAAAGTCGCCGCCGTCCTGGCCTACCGGAGCCAGTTCCCGGAGTCGGAGCGGATGGCCGAGTGGCTGCGCTCGCGCGCGCGCGCGTACGGCATGCTCGTCGGATGCACGTACGGCGAGGGTTTCGTTCAGCGCGAAGTGATGCAGGTGGACGACGTCGTGGCGCTCCCCGTGGCCAGCCTGTAAGGGCCCCGCCGCGCGCCCTCAATCGCGGTGCCGGACCTGGAGGATGCCTCCGTCCGCGGTGATCTCCACGTCGAGCGCCAGGCCCAGCGACCGCGCGTCCTCGAGCAGCTTCGGAAACTCCTCGGGCGACAGGAACGTGTAGTAGCGCGTCCGGCCGTCGCGGCCCTGGGAGACGAGGGCGTACTGCTTTTCCCGCTGGAACGTCGAGGCGACGGAGTCGCCCCGCAGCTCGATCTGGAGCTTGCCTCTCCCGGAATCGTCCAGGACGTGGAAGACGCGGTCCATGCGGCGAATCTCCGGGAGCGGCACGGCCGCCGACGGCGTCACCCACCAGAACCGGTCGCCCCGGCGGAGCACCCATCCGTCGAGGAACGTGGAATAGGTGTATTCGTCCGGCGCGCCGCCCACGCGGGCGGACGCTTCGGGCAGGCCGAAGGGCCGGCGCTCCAGCGGCGCATCGACCCGGATCACCTTCAGGAGGGCGTTCGGCAGCACGAGCGCCTCGGCGTACGGGAAAATGACCCGCCGGTGACCGGGCCGGTCCGTTTCGGGGGAAGGGGCCATCCGCCGTTCGAATTCCTGCCCCACGAGCGTCCGGTAGCGGACCTCGCGGTCCCGGCGATCCTCCCAGTAGATCCGGCGCCAGGCCTCGCCCGGAGGAAGCTCGAAGTACAGGACGTGGAAAAGCCGGGGCAGCCCGAGGAGGCGCAGCCGGGCGCGGACCGTGATGGATTCCCCCGGCAGCAGTAGGCCCGAGTTGAAGACGAGCGGGCGGCGTCCCTCGGGGGCGGGCCGCCCGCGGTCGCAAATCCATTCGTCCGAGGAGGGACGGTATTCGAGGTGGCCGGGCATCGCGAATTGCCACGTGGCCACCGCGCTGGCCGCCTCGCCCAGCTTCGGGTCGGCCAGGCAGGTGAGGTCGCGCAGGACCACCAGGTTGCGGCCGGCGTTGCGGAGGCGGAAGACCACCGTGGCCAGGTCCCCTTCGCGGGGCCGGGACGTCGAGGTCTCCAGCTCCGTGGACACCCCGAGGCCGGCTTCGGTCGGAGCGGGAGGCCCGCCGGTTCCCCGACAGGCCGCCAGGAGCAGGGCCGCCATCAGGGACGCGCCAGTTCCGCGTCGTGCCATACGCGCTCGAAGTCCTCCCGGAAAGCCCGGGCCACCGATTCCTCCCATAACAGGACGACGTTTTCGTGATTGAACCGGTCGCCGCCCACCGTCCAGTTGTAGGATCCGGTGGCCACAAGCTCTGAATCGAACACGGCGTACTTGTGGTGAAAGCGCGTGCGTTCGTCTCCGCGGGGGATCACCCGGCGCACTTCCAGTCCCCGGTCGCGCAGAGCCTTCACGAGGTCCTCCTCCGCCTGAGAGGCGTCCAGGAGCACCCGCACAGCGACCCCGGCGCGCCGCCGGGCGGCCAGCGCCTGCGCGAGACGGTCGGACGTCATGTGGAACATGGCCACGAGGATTTCCCGCCGGGCCCGTTCGATTTCCGCGGCCAGGCGCTCCTGCAGGCGGTCGGCCTGCCCCGTGGGGGCGAAGAGGGCGTCGACGCGCGCCGCCGGACGCGCCGCCGCCATGCAGAAACCCGCCAGGATCCAGCCGGCCCCTAGGACAGCGCGTTTTCCGGCGCCAGGCGCACCACCCGCGGGCCCTTGAACCGGGCGACCTCGCCCGGGTCGGCGTATCCGTACGCCATGATGATCAGCTCGTCGCCCGGCTTGCCCATATGGGCGGCCCCGCCGTAGAGCGCGATCTGCCGGCTCCCGGCCGGTTCCGGGATCGTGTAGGTCTCGAAGCGGCGGCCGTTGGTGACGTTGGCGATGAGCACCATCTCGTAGGGCAGGATTCCCGCCGCCTCCAGGATCGCCTGGTCGACGCCCAGACTGCCCTCGTAGTGGAGGAGCGCCCGGGTGACTCGGGCGTTGGCGATCTTGGCGGTGCAGAGGCGCTTGAGCATCGGGCGGGTCAGGATAGCAGATCCGGCCGGGGCGTTCAATCACGAGGCCGCCTTTCACCGGGAAGTGCCGCCGGAGCGCCGGGCGCTCGACGCCGCAACGGTTTTACTGCCGCGAGCAGCGGCTCAGGGCCTGGCGCCAGAGGATGCCGTCGTCCGTGTGGACCTCTCCCGATTTGAGGAGGATGTTTCCCCCCCGGTGGCCTTGAGGATCATGATTCTCGGGGGCGTCGCATCCCAGGGGCCCCTGGGGTTCGAGCGCGGCGGGATCTCCGGCAGGGCCCAGGTAGTGACACTCGGGCGCCTTGGGGTCTTCGACGAGCGGACAGCGCAGGGCCTGGGGGGCGATCCTCGGGGGACTCGTTTCCGCCAGCCGGGTCCAGAACGCCTGGCCGCGGGCGGTTCCCGGGGGCAAGCCCTCCTGGGCGCGATGGAGCGTCCGGAGGCGGTCGCGGCAGGCGAGCACCTGTTCCAGGCGCGCCGCGCGGCCCCTCAGAGGAAGGAACACCGCCGCCAGAAGGATCGCGGCGAGGACGAGGACAAGCGCCTCCGCCAGCGTGAAGCCCCGCGCGCGTTCGGGAGCGGTCATGCGGAAGAGTATAGGGCGGCCGGGGGCTGAAAAAAAGCCCCGGCGGACCGTGCCGCCGGGGCGGAAACAGGCGTGATCGCTCTCGAAGGCGTCAGCGTCGCGGAGCCTTCGGAGAGTTCATGACTTCGGTCCAGCCGCTGCCCTGGAGCTCCACGACGTCGCCCCCTCTCCGCAGGACGTTGCCTCCTTCGTCGCCGCTTTCGGAGTGGTTGGTCGTGTCGTCGGCCCCCACGGGGTCGGAGCTGTTGAGCCTTCCCACCTGGAGGGCGGGGCCGAGGAAATCGATGTCTCCCGGCTGGCTGCCCCCCTTGACCGGACACCAGAGGATCTCCTGCTCATCCGGGCTGATGAGGGGGGGAGTCACCTTCTGGAGCACGCCCCAGAACGCCGAACCCGTGTCCGGCGGGAACTGCTTGTACCGACCGCCGTACTTGATCGTGTAGGTGATCTGGAGTTGCCAGAGCGACTTGAGGTTGCTGGAACACGCGGCCACTTCGGCGCGACGGATGGCCTTGGCCACCTGGGGGAGCAGAAGACCGGCAAGAAGACCGATGATGACGATGACGACGAGAAGCTCCACCAGGGTAAAGCCCTTGCGATGACGATTCATCGAACATCCTCCAAGGATTTCCCTGCACTTCCGCCGGCGAACGCCGCCGGACGGCGCCGGTTGGAAACGCGTTTTCGGAGCCCTCCAAAAAATCCCGGAACGGCGTCCGCCCCGGCGGCGGACCGACCCCCCGCCCTTCTCATGAAGTCTATCTTGACCCTCCGGGCAGTCAAGCGTGCTCCGGCGGTCCGATGAGGGCCAGGAGCCGGGCGCGGGCCCGTTCGAGCTGTTCCGGCGTCCGGGCCTCGAGGTTCAGGCGCAGAAGCGGTTCCGTGTTCGACGGGCGCACGTTGAACCACCAGTCGTCGTACTCGACGGTGATCCCGTCCAGCGTATCCTGCCGGCCGTCGCGGAAGGCTTCCGCGATCGCCCGGAGGACGGCCTGCTTGTCGGCCACGCGGAAGTTGATTTCGCCCGTCGAATGCCACCGGCGAAGCGGGGCCAGAAGCTCCTCCAGGGGGCGCCCTTCGCGGCCGAGAAGATCGAGGACCTTGACGAACGCCATGAGTCCCGAATCGGCGAAGAAATGGTCGCGGAAATAATAGTGTCCGGAGAGTTCGCCGCCGAGAACCGCGTTGTGCTTCTTCATCGTCTCCTTGATGAAGGCGTGGCCCACCCGCTCGCGCACGGGCACTCCGCCGGCCTTGCGGATCTCTTCGGGCACCACGCGGCTGGAACGCAGATCGTAGACGACCGCCGCGCCGGGGTGGCGGCGGAGCTCCGCCCGGGCCAGAAGCACCGTGACGAGGTCGCTCGGGACGCGCTCCCCGCCGCGCGAGAAGAACATGCACCGGTCCCCGTCGCCGTCGAAGGCGACGCCGAGGTCGGCGCCCGTCGCGCGCATGGCGTCCCGGAGGTCCCGGACGTTTTCGTCCTTGAGGGGATTGGGCTCGTGGCTCGGAAAGCGGCCGTCGGGCTCGAAGCACAGGCGCACCAGCTCCAGGGGGAGGTCGCCGAAGAGGGCGTCGAAGTGCGCCCCGACGGCGCCGTGGGCCGTGTCCACGGCGATCTTGAGCCGGGGAGGCTTTTCCAGGAAGCGCCGCAGATGCGACCGGTATTCGGAGACGAGGGAGCGCGGCACGATCCGGGAGCCGCCGGCGGGGGCCTCGGCCGCCAGGCGCTCGATTTCCTTAAGACCGGTCTTCTCCCCGACGGGGAAGGCCTTTTCGCGGCAGATCTTGAAGCCGATGTCCTCGGGCGGATTGTGGGACGCGGTCACCATGATTCCGCCGTCAAGTTCCAGGTGTCCCACGGCGAAGTAGAGCATCGGCGTCGTCGAAAGCCCGATGTCCACGACCTCGCAACCGGCGCCCCGGGCCACGGCGGCTGCGATGGAGGGGGCCGAGAGGCGCACGTCGCGTCCCACCGCGATGCGCCGCGCGCCCAGGAACCGGACGACGGCGGCGCCCAGCCGCTCGGCCAGGCGCTCGTCGATCTCGGAAGGATACTTCCCGCGCACGTCGTAGGCCTTGAAGATGCCCATGGCTCGCTGGTCTCCCGATGCGGGATTCTGAAGAATCGATCCGCCGATAGACTGTAAGTGTCCCCGCGCGGAAATCAAGAAACACACGTCGGCGGAACGGCCTTACTTGATCGGCTTGATGTAGCGGATGCGCTCGATGCCCGCGTGAGCGTCCGCCCGTTCGGGACGGTCGGGATACTCGGTGAGGAACTGCTCGTAGGCGGCGATGGCGTCCGCGTTGCGGCCGGCTTCCTCGAGGGACATGCCGTACCGCAGGAGCGCATAGGGCCGGCGGGGGTCCTCGCGGTAGCGTTCGAGGAAGCGGCGATAGTAGTCGGCCGCCCGCTCCGCCCGCATCGTGCGATAACAGGCATCCGCGGTGGCCAGCTGGAGCCACCGGGAGAAGTCCGAGTTGGGGTTGCGGTCGATCTTCCGCTGGTAGGCGTCCATCATCGGATTGGAAAGCAGAAAGATCGGGAGCACCACAAGAAGGACGAACGCGATGCAGACCCCCAGCGTTTTCTTCCAGCCCCACTCCATAGGCTTCCTCCGCCGATCCCGCCTTCGAAATTATACCCTGTCCGAAGAGCGCACGCCGGAGATCAGGCCTTCCAGAACGTCGTCAGCGCCATCTCCAGGAAGACCAGCACCAGGGCCGCCGCCAGGAAGAACGGACGACCGGGGCGCGGTTCCGGCCGGGAGGATCGCGGCAACGTCTGGAGTTCCTCCGGGCTCCAAAGGATCCGCCCTCCCGTGTCCGCGGCCAGCCGCTCGAGGGCCTTTCGGTCGACTCCCACCGCGCGGTACTCGTCCGCGTACGGGATCGTGGCCGCCGCGCGCGCCCGTCCCAGGCGCAAGACGATCGTCCCCGGCCGGGTCGCCGGGAGCGGACCTTCCCAGAGGTCGGAGCGCACCTGATGGAGGACCGCGACCCCGGACTCCAGCGACGGGCGGGCCTGCCAGGGGACTTCCAGACGGGGCTCGGCGGCCCGCCCGCGGGCCCGCACGAAGGGCGGATCCACGAAAAGCGTGAGGGTTCCCTCGGCCGCGCTCAGGAGCGACCGAAGCGCCGGCCCGATCAGGCGGGGCAGCGCCAGTCCGTCGAACGCGAAGGCGCCGACCTGCCCCCGTCCCTCGCGCCGGACGGCGAGCGCCGGAAGGACGTCCGGCGGCCGCCCCGCGCGTCCGAGCACCTGGGCGTCCGGACGGGCGCGCAGGCGATGGATCCCGGGGACGACCGCCCGTCCGAGCCCCGCGGTCGCCGGATGGTCCGCGAACTCCACGGAGGTTGGAGCGGCAAGGTAGTCTTCCCGAACGGTCCGGAGGAGCCGATCCAGCGCCCGGTCCAGGGACTTCCAGTCATCGATCCGCACGTTCTCGCCGATCTCGAGAAGCCGGTTCGTGGTGACGACCGTCAGGGCGATGCCGCGCCGTTCCAGCTCGCGGCCCTGCAGCAGGCGTTCTTCGGCCTTCTCGTCCGGGTGGGTCTCCCCGTCGGTGAGAAGAAAAATCTGTTTGCGGTCCGCCTCCACCTGTTCGAGATGAAGCCGCGCCTTTTCCAGGGCGCCCGCGATGAACGTTCCCCCTTCGGCCCGGATGCGGCGCAGATCCAGCGGATCGCGGATCAGATCCAGGTTCGGAAACGGAACAGCCGCCACGGAATCCCCGGGTCCGAACCGCGCCCAGGCGCGCCGGACGGCGTCGAGAACCGCGTCGAGCTTTCCTTCCTTCATGCTGCCCGAGGCGTCGATCAGGAAGACCGCGGCCACCCGGCGGTCGGGTCCCGGAAAGAGGGGAGAAATCTCCGCCACGGCCGGGGGGAGTCCTCCCGCGCCGGGCCCGCCCAGAAGCAGGAGCGCCCCGCCGAAGTCGCGCACGTACGCCGCCAGCGACGCCGCGTCCTCGGCGTTCAGCGGGAAGCCGTCCACGATCACCGCGTCGTAAGGGCGCGGGTCCTCGAAGGCGGCGGATCGGCGCGCCTCGAATCCTTCGGGCGCCGGAAAATCGCGCGTCGAAAGGATGAGCGTCCGGGGGGCATCCGATCGGACGAAGATTTCCCCTTCGGCGGCGTCGTTCTGCGGGCAGGCGTCGGCCGGCTCCAGCCGGAGGCGGAAGGGGCCGGCGGGACGGTCCGGGAAGGAGACGCGCGACGGAGCGCCGGGAGCCACGGGAACGGAGCGGGCTTCGCCGTCGAGCCGCACGGTGAGGGTCGTTTCGAAGGTCGATTCGAGGCGCGCTTCCAGCGTTCCGCGCTCGCCGGGCGCCAGGGCCGCGGGGGCGCGGACGTCGGCGATGCGGGCGTCGCGCGGGTTCACGGGGCCCAGGGGGAAGACGTGAACGGGGACGCCGCGCGTCCGGCAGAGGAGGAGGGCGCGTCCGGGGTCGGCCCGCCCGTCGGTGTGAAGGACGATCTCGGTGGGATCCCGCGCGAGCGCCGCTTCGAGCGCCGCTTCGAGCCGCGACTCCTCGGGATCCACCGTCTCGGATTCGAAGGCGACTTCGCGTCCGAACGAAGCCCAGAGGATGCGGTCGCCGGAAGCGGCCGCCCTCCGGAGGTCCCACTCGACGATGCGGCGGGCGTCCGCGGGCGTGAGCGATTCGGGGGCGCCGGGAACGAGGACGGACCCCGAGCGGTCGATCAGGTGGACGCGGACGCGGGCGCGGGACCGGCCCGGAAGCGGAAGGTTCGCGACGGCGGCGGCGAGGGCCAGGACGATGAGGCCCCGGGTCGCCAGGATCGCCGCTCGTCTCACGTCATCCTCGGGGGCTTCCGGTCCGGGAGAGGGTCAGGTTGTAGGTCCAGAAGAGGTAATCGTCGTAGTCCCCGGCGGTCCTGAAGTGGAGCCATCCCCAGGACCCGTGATGGGCCAGGACGCGGACGCCTTCGTTGACGGCGGCGCCCGGGGCGCGCTCGAGGAGAGCGCGGGCGAAGGCGTGCAGATCGGCGGGGATCTCGGCGCGGCGCCGGGGATCCACGTGCACGTAGGCGGCGTCCGGAGCGTCGGTGAGGCGGAAGGCGGCGCGGCGGCTCACGAAGAGATCGACGAAGGAGGAGGGACCCAGACGCGCGCCCACGGCCAGGAAGGGGGCGGTCCACGGGACGGGGATAAGCTCTCCGCCCGAGCGGAGGCGCACGGCGTGGTCATCCCAGCTGGCCGCCTCGACGGGGCGGGGTTCGGGAGGGAAGTTGACGCGGTGAAAGAGGATGAGGGCGGCGGGGATGCCCTGCACGTGCAGCTCGCGCTGGAGGCGCTCGGCGGCGGCGCGGGGGAGATCGCGGGCGATCATGCCGCGGGTGGCTTCGAGGCGGCGGGCGATCCGGCGCGGGTCTTCGCCCGTGACGGCGGCCGCGGCGCGGGCGATGCGGCCGACGGCGTGGAGTTCCTCGTCCAGAAGGAGCACGGCGTAGCGATCCTCGGGTTCCTCGAGGAATTCGATTCCGGAGTCGTCCTCCAGAGAGAGGAACGGGCGGCGCTCCGGCGGGGTTCGGTCGGACGCACGGGCGTTCCTCCGGCGGGAACTCCGGAGGCGTCCGGCGAAGCGGAGGGCGGATCCCGCGAGGGCGCCGGCGGCGAAGCCGCCGATGTGGGCCCAGTAGGCCACGCCCGTGAATCCGAGGTGCGCGAAGACGAGCTGTTCGAGGAACCAGATGCCGATCCACCAGAAGGCGGGGATGTAGAGGATGTCCACGAACCAGTAGAACCAGAGGAGCATCTTCACGCGGTGTCGCGGGTAGAAGAGGACGTAGGCGCCGATGACCCCCGAAATGGCGCCGGAGGCCCCGAGCAGGGGGATGTCCGCGGGGCGCAGGCCCATTTCGGCCAGCGCCGGGTGGTGGGCGGGCAGGGTCACGAGGTGCAGCACATCGGCCGCCAGTCCGCAGGCGACATAGAAGGCCGCGTATCCCACGTGGCCCAGGCGGTCCTCGACGTTATCGCCGAAGATCCAGAGGAAAAGCATGTTCCCGGCCAGGTGGAGGAGGTTGGCGTGGAGGAACATGCTCGTGAAGAAGGTGAGGGGTTCGGAGCGGCTGGGGGTCAGCGCGAAGCGTTCGAGGATTTCGGGGCGGGGCTCGGGAAAGGTGAAGAGAAAAAAGACGGCGATGTTGGCGGCCAGGAGCGAGTAGTTGACGACGGGCGTGCGCTCGCGGGGGTTGTCGTCGCCGATGGGGATGAACATACCCGACTTATGACTCTCCCCGCGGGGGGCCGTTACGTCACCCGCGCTGATCGATCGGCACGTAGGACCGGCGCGCCGGGCCCGTGTACTCGGCGCGCGGGCGGATCAGCCGGTTGTTGGACCACTGCTCCAGAATATGGGCCGTCCAGCCGCTGATCCGGCTCATGGCGAAGATGGGCGTGAAAAGTTCCGTGGGGATTCCCATCGAGTGATAGACGGAAGCGGAGTAGAAATCCACGTTGGGGTAGATCTTCTTGCCCTCCCGCTGGGCGTACTCGAACATGGTTTTCTCGACCTGGCGGGAAATGTCGTACCACCGGGAATCCCCCGTGTGGCGGGCGAGGGCTTCGGCGTGGCGGCGCAGCACCGTGGCGCGGGGATCTTCGGTCTTGTACACGCGGTGGCCGAAGCCGGGGATCTTGACCTTCTGGGCCAGGGCGTTGCGGACCCATTCCTCGGCGCGGGAAGGCTCGCCGATGTCGAGCAGCATCCGCATCACCTGTTCGTTGGCGCCCCCGTGGAGCGGTCCCTTGAGGGCTCCGATGGCGGAGACGACCGACGAGTACATGTCCGAGAGCGTCGCCGCCGTCACGCGCGCCGCGAAGGTCGAGGCGTTGAGCTCGTGGTCCGCGTGGAGGATCAGGCACACGTCGAAGATGCGCTCCAGGAGCGGCTCGGGCTCCTTTCCGAAGAGCGTGTAGAGGAAGTTGAAGGCGATGCTGCGGCCGGGAACGGGCTTGATGGGTTCCTCGCCCTGGCGGAGCCGCTGGTGCGCGGAGATGATCGAGCCGATGCGGGCGGTCAGCCGCATGGCCTTGCGCAGGCATGCCTCGCGGGAGGTGTTGCCGCTGTCGGGATCGTAATGGCCGAGCGACGAGATGGCGGTCCGGAGCACTTCCATCGGGGTGGCGGCCCGGGGGAAGAGCCGCAGGATCATGCTCGTCTGTTCCGGCAGCTCGATCGAGGAGCGCAGCTCGTGGAGGAACTTGTCGAACTCGCGCCGGGAGGGGAGGTGTTCGTACCAGAGAAGGTAGGCGACCTCGGCGAAGGAGGAATGCTCCGCCAGATCCAGGATGTCGTATCCGCGGTACAGGAGGCGTCCTTCCAGGCCGTCCACCAGGCAGATGCTCGAGGTGCCGGCGACGACGTCCTCGAGGCCGGCCTTGAAGCGCGCCGTTTCGCCGCGGGGGGGCTCGGCCTGGGCCGGCGCGGGCCGGGGCTGTCCGCAGGCGGGGCAACGTTTCTCGTCGGTGGACTCCGGCTTTCCGCTGGGCGCGGCCATCGTGCGTATCCTTATGCTCCGTTTTCCGCGGGCGTGCCCGGGTCGTCGAAGGGAGTGGCGGGAGCGCATGGGAATCGAACCCACCTACCAGCTTGTGGCCGGTACCACGGGTTTGAAGCCCGGGGGGCCCACCAGGTGCCCTACCGCTCCCGTTCTCTTCCGGAACGCCGCCCTCTCCAGCCCGCTCTCGGAAGGACCCGCGGCATCGGTATGATCGGCGGGCCCCCCGCCGTTGTCAAGAAGAACCGGCCGAATCGGGCGGCGCGTTTGCTTGCCCGCGCCGAACCGATTTGGTGAGATGCGGCCTTCATGCGCGTCGTGGGCGTGGACACGGGAGGGACCTTCACGGATCTCATCCTCTTCGACGGCCGGACGGTCCGCACGCACAAGGTGCTGTCCACGCCCCGCGACCCGGCGCGCGCGGTCCTCGAGGGGTTGCGGGCGCTGGGGGCGCTGGACGCCCAGGTCGTCCACGGCTCCACCGTCGCCACGAACGCCTTTCTCGAGCGGCGTGGGGCGCGCGTGGCGCTCGTGACGACCCGGGGCTTCGAGGACCTCCTCGAGATCGGCCGTCAGGCGCGCGGGTCGCTGTACGATCTTTTCTGGTCGCCGCCGGAGCCGCTCGTTCCGAGGGCGCGCCGGTACGGCGTGCGCGAGCGGATCGGGCCGGACGGGCGGGTTCTCGTGCCGCTCGACCGCGCGGCGGTGCGGCGCATCCGGGAACGGCATGTGGCGGTCTGCTTTCTTCACTCCTACGCCAATCCCGCGCACGAACGGGCCGTGGCGCGGCTCCTGCCCGGCGCGGTCCTTTCGAGCGACGTCCTTCCGGAATACCGCGAGTACGAGCGGCTTTCGACGACGGTGCTGACGGCCTACGTGGCGCCCGTGGTGGGGACGTATCTGGCGCGGCTGGGGCGGTCGCTGCCCCGGCTGCGGCTTCTGGCGTCGGACGGCGGGTCGATCTCGGCGGAATCGGCCCGCCGGCGCGCGGCGCAGACGCTCCTTTCGGGGCCGGCCGGAGGGGTGATCGCCGCGCAGGCGCTGGGCCTCGGCAAGGTCGTCTCGTTCGACATGGGCGGGACCTCGACGGACGTGGCGCTCCTGGACGGTTCGGCGCGCGTGACCAAGGAAGGGACGATCGGCGGGATGCCGCTGCGGGTGCCGCACTTCGAGATCCACACCGTGGGAGCGGGAGGCGGATCGATCGCGCGGTTCGACGAAGGCGGAGCGCTTCGCGTGGGGCCGGAAAGCGCGGGGGCGGATCCGGGTCCGATCTGCTACGGCCGCGGCGGCACGCGCCCCACGGTGACGGACGCGAATCTGGCGCTGGGGCGGATCGACCCGACGCTCTTCTTCGGGGGACGGATGAAGCTCCGCGACCCCGGACTGCGGCGCGCTCAGGCGGAAGGGATCCTCGAAGTCGCCGATGCCGCGATGGAGCGGGCGCTCCGACGCGTGAGCGTCGAACGGGGCTACGACCCGGCGGAGTTCCGGCTGGTGGCCTTCGGCGGGGCGGGGCCGCTCCATGCGTGCGCGCTGGCCGACCGGCTGGGGATGAAGGGCGTCGTGGTCCCGCGGTGGCCGGGTCTTTTCAGCGCCCTCGGCATGGTGCTGGCGGACCTCACGGTGGAAGTGTCGCGCACGGTTCTGGGGCGGCCGATCGATTGGGGCGCCCTCGAGCGGGCGGCGCGGCGCGAGCTTGCCGGAACGCTGGAGCGTTTCGTCGAGGTCCGCTACCGGGGGCAGTCCTATGAGCTGCGTTTGCCGTGGGAGAAGCGGCCGGAGGCGCTGGCGCGCCGTTTTCACGAGGAGCATCGCCGGCGGTACGGTTTCGCGCGCGAGGAGGCGCCCGTGGAGGTGGTCAACGCGATCGTGCGGGCGACCGTCCGGACGCCCAAGCCGCGCTTCGCTCCGCTGGCGCGGGGCGGGCGGACGTGGCGGGGCGGGACGGTCCCGCGGGAGCGCCTGCGGGCGGAGGACGTGGTGCGGGGGCCGGCCGTCGTGGCCGAAGACAACGCGACGACGTGGATTCCTCGGGGGTGGGCGGCGCGGGTCGATCCCGTGGGGCATCTGGAGCTTTTTCGATAAGTCCGGTCGGCGAGGGACTATGGACGCGGTTCGTCTGGAGGTCTTCCGGCATCTTTTCGCCGGAGTGGCCGAGGAGATGGGCGTGGTGCTGGGCCGCTCGGCGTATTCGGTCAACATCAAGGAGCGCAAGGACTATTCGTGCGCCGTCTTCGACGCGCGCGGCCGCATGATCGCCCAGGCGGCGCACATTCCTGTGCATCTCGGGTCCATGCCGCGCTCGGTGGCGGCGGCGCTCGGGCGGATCCGCTTCCGGCCGGGGGACGTGGCGGTGCTGAACGATCCGTATCATGGAGGGACCCACCTGCCGGACGTGACCTTCGTGGCGCCCGTTTTTCACGGGGGGCGCCTGGACTTCTTCACGGCGTGCCGGGCGCACTATTCCGACATCGGCGGGATGGCGCCGGGGTCGATGCCCGTGTCGACGGATCTCTTCCAGGAGGGGCTCGTCCTGCCTCCGGTTCTTCTGACGGCGGAGGTGCGGGCGCTTCTTCTGGCCAACGTGCGCAATCCCCGCGAGGTGGAGGGGGATCTGGCGGCGCAGGAGGCGGCCTGCCGGATCGGAGCCGGGAGGCTCGTGGAGCTGGTCGAACGCTACGGCCGGGGGGAAGTTCTCCGGCGGGCGCGGGAACTTCAGGACTACGCCCGGCGGCGGATGGTGGCGGCGATTCGGCGGATTCCGCCGGGGCGGTACGTTTTCGAGGATGCGCTCGACGACGACGGCGTGACGGGAAAGCCCGTGCGGATCCGGGCGGAGGTGGCGCGGCGGGGGGACCGGGTGCGCGTGGACTTCACCGGAAGCGCCCCGCAGGCGCCCGGCAACGTCAACGCGGTGGAGGCGGTGACCCTTTCGGCGGTGCTTTATGCCTTCCGGTGTCTGGTTCCCGAGGACATTCCGCTCAACGCGGGGGCGGCGGAGCCGATCGAGGTCGTGGCGCCGCCGGGGACGGTCGTGCACGCCCTTCCGCCGGCGGCGGTGACGGCGGGGAACGTGGAAACCTCGCAGCGCATCGTGGACACGGTTTTCGGAGCGCTCCGGAAGGCGCTTCCGGATCTCATTCCGGCGGCCAGCCAGGGGACGATGAACAACCTGTCGTTCGGGGGCGCGGGGTTCGCGTACTACGAAACGATCGCCGGCGGCATGGGGGCGCGTCCCGGGGCGCACGGCGTTTCGGGGGTCCACACGCACATGACGAACACGCAGAATACGCCGATCGAGGCGCTGGAACATGCGTATCCGGTGCGCGTGGTGGAGTACCGGATCCGCCGGGGCTCGGGCGGGCGGGGCCGGTGGAGGGGCGGGGACGGGATCGTGCGCGAGCTGGAATTCCTGGCGCCG
>DATLZA010000131.1 GCA_035574235.1 Planctomycetota bacterium
TGGAGCAGCTGATCGGGGACCTGGTGGAGAGCACGCTGCGGCCGTGCGAGCAGGCGCTGGCGGACGCGCGGCTGAAGCCGCGGGACATCGAGGAGGTGGTGCTGGTCGGGGGCTCGACGCGGATCCCGATGGTGCAGAAGCTGGTGAAGGACTTCTTCGGGCGGGAGCCCAACCGGTCGGTCAATCCGGACGAGGTCGTCGCGGTGGGGGCCGCCATCCAGGCCGGCGTCCTGGCCGGGGAGATGAAGCATATTCTCCTCCTCGACGTGACCCCCTTGACCCTGGGCATCAAGGTCGAAGGCGGTCTCATGGCCAAGCTCATCCCGAGAAACACGGCCATTCCCACGAAGAAGTCCCAGATCTTCTCGACGGCCGCGGACAACCAGACGGGCGTCACCGTGGAGGTCTACCAGGGCGAGCGCCCCATGGCGGACGACAACCGGAAGCTCGGGCAGTTCGATCTGACCGGGATTCCGCCCGCCCCGCGCGGCGTGCCCCAGATCGAGGTGACCTTCGACATCGACGCCAACGGGCTGCTGCACGTCTCGGCGAAGGACCTGGCCACCGGCAAGGAGCAGCAGATCAAGATTACGGCGACGACGGGTCTTTCCGAGGCGGACATCCAGCGGATGGTCAAGGAGGCCGAGCAGTTCGCCGACAAGGACCGGCAGCGGCAGGAGCTGGCCGAGGCGCGCAACCAGGCCGAGCATGCGATTTACTCCACCGAGAAGATGCTCCGCGAGTACGCGGACAAGATTGCGGCCGGCGACAAGGAGAAGATCGAGCGCGCCGTGGAGAAGCTCAAGAAGGCGAAGGAGGGCGACCGCACCGACGAGATCAAGCGGGCCCTCGAGGAGCTGACCCGGGCGTCGCACGAATTCTCCAAGACCCTGTACGAGGAGGCCGCCCGGCGCCGCGGCTCGGCGGCGGGCGCCGAGGCGGGTTCGTCGTCCGACGGCGGCGGACGCGCCTCCGCCGCCGCGGGCGGCGAGAAGGTGATCGACGCGGATTTCACCACCAAGTAGGCGGAAACCGCTCGGGCAAGCCGCAGGGACGCGGCCTTCCGATCGTCCCTGCGGCCTTTCCCTTTTCCGGCTTGACTTGGGTCCGCCGGGGCGGCGATACTGCCGGCTCCTGGAAACGCTCCTGGCATCCCGTCCGGTTTACTGGGGAATGGGAATCGCTCGGAGGACCGAGTCGCGAAGCGCGGGGGCGTCCCGTCCCGGACGGGGCGGGGATTTCCTCACGCGGACCCTTCGCGATTCGATCCCGTAGCGATCGCGTACGATGATCGAAGTCTCGAGTCTGACCCGGACCTATCCCGGCGTCGTCGCCCTGGACCGCGTGAGCTTCCGCGTCGAAAGGGGAGAAATCGTCGGCTTCCTGGGTCCCAACGGGGCGGGGAAGACGACCACCATGCGGATCCTCACCGGATTCCTGGCTCCGACCGCAGGCGCCGCTTCCGTGGCCGGGTTCGACGTCGTGGCGCGCTCCATGGAGGTGCGCCGGAGAATCGGATACCTTCCGGAAGCCAACCCTCTGTACGGGGAAATGCGGGTGGAGGAGTACCTCCGCTTCCGGGCCACGATCAAGCGGGTTCCGGCCCGCGAGCGCCGCCGCCGCGTCGAGGAGGCCGTCGACCGCTGCGGCCTCCGGGACCGCCGGTCCGCCATCATCGCCCATCTCTCCAAGGGCTATCGTCAGCGCGTCGGCCTGGCGGACGCCATCGTCCACGCCCCCGAGGTTCTCATCCTCGACGAGCCGACGCAGGGACTCGACCCCATCCAGGTGCGGGAGGTTCGGGACCTCATCCGCGAATTGGGGCGGGACCGGACGGTGCTTTTGTCCAGCCACATCCTCTCGGAGGTCGAAAAGCTGTGCGGGCGGGTTCTGATCCTCAACCGAGGCCGACTCGTCGAGGACGGCGCCCCTGAGGAGATCGCCCAGCGGCTGATGCGGACCGGGCGGGTGCGCCTGGAGGCGCGCGGCGACGGCCGGGCGCTCAAGGACGCCGTCGAATCGGCTCCCGGAGTGGCGCGCGTGCTCTGGTCGAGCAAGGGCGACCTGCACACGTATCTCGTCGAGACGTCCAACGGGGCGGACGTGCGTCCCGAGCTCTTCCGCCGTCTGGCCGGCGGCGCCTGGGACGTGCTGGAACTGGCCTATGAGCGTCTGTCCCTGGAGGAGGTTTTCTCCCTCCTGACCGAGGGCAAGGAGGGGCGGGCGTGAGCGTCTTCGCGGCCCTCGTGCGCCGGGAACTGGGCGTCTACTTCGTCTCGCCCATGGCCTACGTCATCCTCACGGTTCTTCTGGTCTTTTCCGGCTTCGTCTTCGTTTCGGAGATGGGCCGCTTCGCGGCGCACCGGCTCCCGGTGGACACCGCCGCGACCCTCTCGGTGACCTGCTGGGTCGTGATCCTCATGAGCGCGCTCGTCACCATGCGGCTTCTGGCGGAGGAGAAGGCGCGGGGGACGCTCGAAATCATGCTCACCGCGCCGGTGACCGAAGTTCAGTTCGTCCTGGCCAAGTTCCTGGCGGCGCTGATCCTGCTGGTGTATCTGCTGCTTCCCACGCTGGGATACGTGCTGATCGCCTCGATGTACGGGCAGGTGGACTGGGGGGCGGTGGCCTGCGGGTATCTCGGCATCCTCCTCGTGGGCGCCGCCGTCTATTCGATCGGGATTTTCGTCTCGGCCCTGTCCTCCAGCCAGGTGACCGCCGGGATCGTGACGCTCGTCGTGGCGCTGCTTCTTCTCATCCTCACGATCGCGGGGCTCGCCCTCGACGAGAAGTCCCCCTGGCGGCGCGTGATCGAAACGGTGGATCTGACCGCGAATTTCATGGATTTCCTCCGCGGGGTCGTGGACACCTCGCGGCTGACCTACCTCCTGAGCGTGCCCGTGTTCTTCCTCTTTCTGACGTCCCGGGCGGTGCAGTCGAGGCGCTGGCGATGAGCGGCATCCGCGCGGATCAGGCTCCGGCAGCCGGCCCGGACCCGGGACGGCGCCGCCGGGTTCTCGGCTGGCTTCAGCTGGCGCTCCAGGCGGGCCTGCTGCTCGGGATCCTCCTCGTGGTCAATCTCCTGGCCCGGCGCTCGCCGGCGCGCTTCGACCTGACGTCGCGACGCACGTATGCGCTCTCCGCCCTCACGGAGGAGCTTCTGCGCAGCCTTCCGTGCGATCTGGTGCTCTGGCTCAACTCCGACGAGTACGAGGCCGGCGGCGACAAGGCGCTCCGGCCGGCGCTCGTGCGCACCCGCGAGCTTCTCCAGGAGTTCGCGCGGCGCAATCCGAGAATCCGCTTCTACGACATGAGCGCCCAGGGGATCCCCGAGCGCGAGCTTTTCCAGCAGCACTGGAGCGTCGTCTCCCCCACGACGGTCTACCTCCTGGCCCTGCGCGGGACGGATCCGGCCTCCAAGAAGATGGTGGGCGTCTACGAGCTTTTCGAGGGGAACGCGGTCACCGGCGAGGTCACCGCCTACCGGGGCGAGCCCGTCCTCGTGCAGGCGATCCGCGACCTGGTCGGCGGCGTTCGGAAGATCGTCTACCAGACGGAGGGCCATCAGGAGTACCTCACCGACGACCCCCGGGCGCTCGGGGTTCTGGCCCAGTACCTCACGCGCAACGAGGGGATCGAACTGCGCCGGATCCGCCTGATCGAGTACAAGAGCGTTCCCGTCGAGTGCGACGTCCTCATGATCATGGGTCCCGGCCAGCCCTTCTCGGAGCATGAGATCGGGCTTCTGCGCGACTACCTGGAGCGCGGCGGGAGCCTCCTGGTGGCCCTCCGGCCCCGCGTGCGCTCCGGGCTGGAAGAGTTCCTCGAGGAGTACGGCGTCAAGGTGGCCGACGCGATCGTCCACGACGGCACGGAGTACTTCCCTCCCCGGCGGACGGATCTGGCGGTGCGCCAGTTCAACGTGCACGAGATCAACCGCAGCCTGGTGACCATGGCCAACGTCACCTTCCGCCTGCCGGACTGCGCTCCGGTGGATCCCGTGGACAAACGGGATCCGAACTGGATGATCGTGCCGCTGGTCCGTTCCGGTCCCGCCTCGTGGGAGGAGAAGGGATCGATCGGACCGGGGGTCAGCCCGAAGCCCGATCCTCCCGAGGAACGGGTGGGGAATCTGCCGCTCATCGTGGCGGTGGAGAAGCCCGCGTCCAAGGCCTCCGGGCGCCGCGCGAAGCTCATCGTCTGGGGCTCCGCGGCGCCGTTCACGAACGCGGTCCTCTTTGCCGGAGGGATCCTCCAGGACCTTCAGATCCAGTACGTGGCCAACCACTTCCGGTGGCTGGCGCACCGGGATCTCATGGGCATCGATCCGCAGAAGATCAGCGTGAAGCCCCTGGAGATGTCGGCGGAAGCGCTGGTCCGCCTGCGGTGGGTGGTCCTGGCGGGGTTTCCGGCCTTCGGCGTGGCGCTCGGAATTCTCGTCTGGTTCCTGAGACGGGCATGAGCTGGAAGGGCACGGCGGTCCTGGCGGGAATCCTGGGGATTCTGGGAGGAATCTATCTCCTGACGGATCCGGCCCGCGGCGGCGGGGGAGGCGAGGAGGTCCGGCTCCTGCCGGGCTTCACGGCGGAGCGGCTCGTCCGGCTGCAGGTCGCCCGGAAGGGAGAACCGGCGTACGCCCTCGAACGCGCCACGGACGCCCTGGGGGCTCACTGGAGAATCCGCCCCGCGGATCATCCGGCGGATCCCGACGCCGTTCAAAAGATGATCTGGGCGCTGGACCGCTTCCGGCGCACGGGGGGGCTGGAGCCGGGGCGGCCCGAAACGGCGCCTTCGCTGACGGGGCTTTCGGATCCGCGCCTCGTGCTCCGGGTGGAGCTTCCGGACGCTTCCGCCGTGTTTCGATTCGGCCAGTCGCCTCCCACGCACACGGCGGCGGTGTTCTTCGAGAAGGAAGGCGATCCGAACATTTATCTCATCGATCTCGACACGTTCCAGGCTTTCGACAAGCCGGCTTCCGCCCTGCGGGAGCGCCGCCTGGTTCGCTACGCTCCCTTTCAGGTGGTGCGTCTGGATCTGGAGCGCCGGTTCCTCGTGGTCCGCCAAAAGGACCGTCCCGCGGTCGTGGAATACGAGCGGTCCACGTTCGAGCGGATCGAGCAGGGAGCCGAACGGGGGTGGTTCCTCACGCGCCCATACCGGGAGAAGGTGGACGATCTCAAGGTGCAGCGCCTGATCACCGATCTGGCCGGACTGGAAGTGGCGGAGTTCCGCGCCGCCGGGGGAGAGGCGGACGGGGGATTCGCCGAGCCGGAGGTCCGGTACACGCTGGTCCTCAATGGACACGCCCGGCCGGTCGTCGTGGAGGTGGGGGCGCCGTCGGAGGATCGGCGGAAGCGTTACGTGCGCGTGGCCGGCGCCGCGGAGGTGGCGCTCGTCGAGTCGCGCCGCTGCGACGACCTGGCGGCGGAACGCAAGCACCTGAGGATCGACGCGATCTATCCCTTCACGAAGGACGCGGTCAAGACGTTCGACCTCGAGGCGCCCGGACAGGGCCGCCTGCGGATCGAGCGACGTCTCGTGAAGAAAGAGGGGACCCCTTTCGAAACGCCCGTCTGGGAGGTCGTGGAGCCCCGGGGAGTCAAGATCGACCCCGAGCGGGTGGAGCCCTTCGTGGCGGACGTGCTTCACCCGCATCAGCGCATCCAGGACTTCCTGGGGGCGCAGGACTTCAAGCTGGCGGGACTGGAGCCGCCGGCGGCGACGCTTCGGATCGAGACCCAGGACGGAAAGATCCACGTGACGCACTTCGGCCTGAGAACCGAGGGGTACATGCGTCGGGAGGGGGTGGACGAAGTCTTCCAGGTGCGGCCGGAATACGTGCGCCGGTTGCTCCTTCTGGAGCTGAACGTCCTGCACGAGGAGATGTTCAACGTTCCCCGGGAGAAGCTTCGGGAGTTCGCCTTCGAGGCCCGCGCGGGGGCGCTCCTGCGGCCGGTCTACTACCGGCTGCGGCGGGAGGAGTCCTCGGGCCGATGGATCTTCACGGACCCCGGGAACGCCGGCAAGGAGGCGGACGAGGACCGGGTCCGGGAGCTTCTGGCGGCGATGAATTACATCCGGGCCGAGGCCTTTGTCGGGCGGGGTCCGGAGGCGGCGGCGAAGTACGGGCTGGGGGGGCCCTCGGCGCCGGCGACCCTGACGATCCGGTGGGAGGGAGGCCCGCCGGAGGGCCGCGTGCTTTGGGTCAGCGAAGATCAGAGCGACAAGCCCACGCATCCGGTCTACTACGCGCGGTTTCAGGACAGCCCGGTCGTCTTCCGCATCTCGTCGCTTTTCGTGGAGTCGCTCCGGAGGATTCCTGTGAAGAGGTGACGCGCGGCCCCGAACTCTTGACGGCGGGGGGGCGCGTTCCTATGTTAGGCGGGTTCATGAACATCGATGAAATCAAGCGTCTCCTCCAGCTCATGGAGGAGAACAAGCTCGTGGAGTTCGAATACGAGGACGAAGGCCGGCGGGTGAAGCTGCGCCGGTCGGAGGACCGCCCCGTGGCGGCGGCCTTGCCGATTCCCGTTCCGGCCGCGGTTCCGGTGTCCGCGCCGGCGGCTTCCGCGGCGGCTCCGGCCCCCGCGGCGGCGGAAGGCCGACCCGCCAACGTGGTGGAGTTCAAGTCCCCCCTGGTCGGCACCTTCTACCGCTCCGCCAAGCCGGACGCCGATCCCTTCGTCAACGTGGGCGACGAGGTGCACCCGGAGAAGGTCCTCTGCATCATCGAGGCCATGAAGGTGATGAACGAGATCAAGGCCGAGATGAACGGAGTGATCCGGGAGATTCTCGTCAAGAACGGCCAGGCGGTGGAGTTCGGGGAGCCGCTCTTCCTCATCGAGAAGAAGTAGCCGCCCATGTTTTCCCGCATCCTGATCGCCAATCGGGGGGAGATCGCGCTCCGCATCATCCGCGCGTGCAAGGAGCTGGGGATCGAGACGGTCGCCGTCTATTCGGAAGCCGACCGCCACAGCCTGTACCTGAAGCAGGCGGATTATTCGATCTGCATCGGCCCCGGGCCGGCGGCCAAGAGCTACCTGGACATCTCCCGCATCGTCAGCGCCGCCGAGATCGCCGACGTGGACGCCATTCACCCGGGATACGGATTCCTCTCCGAAAACGCTCACTTCGCCGAGGTGTGCGAGAGCTGCAACATCAAGTTCATCGGGCCGCCCCCGGAGGCGTCCCGCATGACGGGCGACAAGGTGACGGCCCGCGAGCTGGCGCGCAAGCTCAAGATCCCGACGATCCCCGGCAGCGAGACGGCCGTCAAGGACGAGAAGGAGGCCCTCGAGATCGCGCATCGGGTGGGGTATCCCGTCATGATCAAGGCGGCCGGCGGCGGGGGCGGGCGGGGCATGCGCGTGGCCCACAACGACGTGTCGCTCGTCAACAGCTTCCTGGCGGCCCAGGCGGAGGCGGGCGCCGCCTTCCGCAACAGCTCGCTCTACATCGAGAAGTACATCGACAAGGCCCGGCACATCGAAATCCAGATCCTGGCCGACGCGCACGGGAACGTCGTGCACCTGGGAGAACGGGATTGCACCATTCAGCGGCGCTTCCAGAAGCTCATCGAGGAGGCGCCCTCGCCGGTCATGACCCCCTCCCTCCGGAAGGAGATGGGCAACGCCGCGGTGACCTTCGCCCGCGCGGCCAAGTACGTCAACGCCGGGACCTGCGAATTCCTCGTGGACGAACGGGGCAAGTTCTACTTCATCGAGATGAACGCCCGCATCCAGGTGGAACACCCCGTGACGGAGATGGTGACCGGCATCGACCTCGTCAAAGAGCAGATCCGCGTGGCCGCGGGGGAGCGGCTGCGCTTCAGCCAGCGCGACATCGCCTTCGACGGCGTGGCCATCGAGTGCCGGATCAACGCGGAGAATCCCAACGACGGATTCAAACCCTGCCCGGGGAAGATCTCCGTCTACTACCCGCCGGGAGGGCCCGGCGTGCGGGTGGACAGCCACGTGTACGCCGGATATCAGATTCCCCCCTACTATGATTCCATGATCGGCAAGCTCATCGTCCACCGCAAGACGCGCGAGGAAACGGTGGCCGCCATGAAGCGGGCGCTCTCCGAGTTCGTGATCGAAGGCGTTCCGACCACGATTCCCCTCCACCTGGCGATTTTCGACCACACCCAGTACATCAAGGGCCAGGTGGACACGACCTTCATCGAGAGCTACTTCGGGAAGTGACCCGTCCTTCGGGGAGGCCGCGGCTCCGGGGACACGGGGGACAGCTCTTCGTCGCAGTACTTGCAGAGGGTCGCGTCCGCCGCGACCTCCTCCCCGCAGCACGGGCAGCGGCGGACCATCGTCCGGCCGCAGCCGCGGCAGATCCGCTCTCCGGGCCGGGTTTTCAGGCCGCAGAAGGGACAGTGGAAAATCACGGCTCAGCCTCCGCCGGGATGGATCGCGTCCGGCGCGGCGCGTGACGCGGAATCGCCCGCGCCCTCACTCGAGGTTGGCATGGCGCCGCCGGATCCGGCGGGCCGGGATGCGGAACTCGTGGATGGCCGTCAGGATCACCGAGTCGAGATACAGGAAAAGCGCCTGTTCGAAAAGCGACCGGGCCGGCTGCCGGGTGCGGCGGCCCCGCTCCAGGGGCGCGGGCACTTCGATCGCCAGGTGCGCCAGCCGGGCCAGCGGGGAGCGCGGGCGCGCGGTGATCGCCACCACCCGCGCCCCGATGCGCCGCGCCTTGCGCGCCATGTAGAGGGGCAGAAGCGTCGTCCCCGTGCCCGAACAGGCCACGAGGAGATCCCCCCGGGCGATCGCCGGCGCCGTGATTTCGTGGGCGAGGTGGACGTCGAACCCCAGGTGCATCAGGCGCTGCCCGAAGGCGTGCACCACGAGGCCGCTCCGGCCCACGCCCGTGATGTAGATCCGCTTGGCGCGCCCGAGTTCGGTACAGAACCGGCGCGACGCCTCCTCGCTGATCCGCGGAAGCACCTCGGCCACTTCCCGCAGGACGATGTCCCGGTAGGATTTCATTCGAGGACCAGGCGCGCCGCGTCGTACGTGGGCCCTTCGATGCAGATGCGGGAGTAGCGCCAGCCTTCGCCGTCCTCGGAAACCACCCGCGTCACGCAGGCCCCGCAGGCCCCCAGCGCGCAGCCCATCCGTTTCTCCATCGACACTTCGCAGGGCAGGCCCTCCCGGCGCGCGATCCGCACGACGGCGTCCATCATCCGCTCCGGGCCGCAGGTGTAGATCCGCAGGCCGTTCCGGTCGAGCTTCGGAAGCCACGCTTCCAGAAGATCCGTCACCCGCCCCCGGAGTCCGTACGATCCGTCCTCCGTGGCCGCGTGGGTCTCCACGCCGAGCGGCGGGAAGTCGTCGATGCCGTAGAGCATGTCCCGCGTCCGGCCGCCGAAAAGAAGGATCCGGCGGGGCGGGTGCCCCCCCTCCGCCAGCCGGCGCGAAAAAAGGTAGAACGGAACGATGCCCACCCCGCCGGCCA
>DATLZA010000132.1 GCA_035574235.1 Planctomycetota bacterium
GCCCCCCCGCCACGCTGATGACGGTTCCCTCCAGAAGCACCAGCGCCAGCACCCGCCGGCGGCTCCACCCCACGGCCCGCAGGGTGCCGATCTCCCGCGTCCGTTCCGAGACGCTCATGAGCATCGTGTTGAGCACCTCGAGCGCCCCCACCGCCACGCTCACCAGCGACACGATCCACACGAACCAGTCGATGTATTCGAGCTGATTGTAGTACTGGGTGAACTGGTCCGTGCGGATCACGTCCAGGTGTCCGAACCGGGCCTCGACCGCCTCGCGCACCCGGTCCTCGGAAGCCCCCGGCCGCAGGTAGACGAAGCCCATGGAGACCGACTCCCCCATCCGAAGCTGGCGCTGCAGCACGGAATTGCAGGCCATGGCCCCGGCGCGTTCGAACTGGATGTCCGACTCGTAGACGCCCGCCACCCGGAACGTCTGGCCGAAAAGCTCCAGCGCATCCCCCGGCGCCAGCCCCAGCTCCCGCGCCGCGTCTTCGCCCACGATCACGTCCTCTTCGCGCTCCAGGAGCCGGCCCCGCACCTTTCCCTGAAACTTCGCCAGCAGCCGGTCCCCCGGCGTGCGCCCGAAAAGAGGCAGCGTCAGCAGGCGCCTCGGCTTGACCTTCAGCCCGCGCGGCGAAACCAGCGTGAAGGTCCCGGGAGAAAGATGCTCCACTTCCGGAAGCGACCGGATGAACTCCTGCTCCTCGCGCGTCACGCGGCTGAAGGCGGGATCGGTCACCGTCCGGTTGACCACGAGCAGCTGGGCTCCGCTTTCCCGCATGTAACGGTCCAGGCTCTCGCGGAACCCGCGGCCGACCGCGTGAAAGGCCACGATCGCCGCAATCCCGAGAGCGACCCCCAGGACGGAAAGCAGGGTCCGAACCCTCCGGCGCAGGAGATTCTTGAGGACTAGCACGTCTGGAGCGCTTCGCGCAGGTCGTGGATGAGATCGCCGGCGTCCTCGATCCCCACCGAGAGCCGCACCCCGCCGGGATCCAGATGCCCCGCCCGCCGCGCGCCGGCCGGAAGCGCCGAATGCGTCATCGCGGTCGGCATCTCGATCAGGGTCCGGATCTGGCCGAGCGAAACGGCCAGCGTGATCGTGTACGCGTGCCGCGCGCAATGGTTGACGAGCCGCGAGGCCGCGGGCTCCCCGCCCTTGACGACGAAGTAGATCATGTTCGAAGGCGCGAACGTTCCGTCGAAATCCGTCATCTGCCGCCGGGCCAGGGCGCGCTGCGGAAAGCTCTCCAGGCCGGGATAAACGACCCGCGCCACCTTGGGGTGGCCTTCGAGGAACCGCGCGACCTCGAGGGCGTTCTGCTCCTCCTTGCGCATCCGAAGCTCCAGCGAAGGCAGACCGTAGACAAGGATCGGCCAGGCGTTCTTGGGCGAAAGCACTCCGCCGAAATCCTTGCGGTACAGGAGAAGATCGCCCTCGAACTGGCGCCGCGTGACCACCGCGCCCCCCATGTCGGTGCCGAAACCGCAGATGTTCTTGGTGAGGCTGTGGACCACCATGTCCGCCCCCAGCGAAAGCGGCCGCTGGCAGAAAGGCGTGGCGAAGGTATTGTCGACGATCGAAATCACTCCCCGGCGACGGCAGATTCCGGCGACGGCGGCGATGTCGATCACTTCCAGCGTGGGGTTGACCGGCGTCTCGAACAGCACCGCCCGCGTGCGCCGGCCGATCGCCCGTTCCAGCCGCCGCGGATCCGTGAAATCCACGTACCGCGCCCGGATCCCCATCCGCGGCATCCAGGTGGTCAGGAGACTGTACGTGCACCCGTACAAGGCGTGGTGGGCCACGACCTCGTCGCCGGAGCGCAGCACCACCCCGAGCGCGGCGGCGATCGCGGCCATGCCCGTGGCGAAGGTCACGCACCGCTCCCCTTCCTCCACGAAGGCCAGCCGCTCCTCGAGCATCGCCCGCGTGGGCTCGTCGAGGCGGTCGTAGATGAAGATCTCCCCCCGGCGCCGGGCCCGCGCCTGAGGATCGACGTACCCGCAGAAGCCGCTGGCCCCCCGCTGGGCGCTTTCGAGGCGGTACGTGCTCGAAGAGGAGATCGGCGGCACCACGTGGTGCTCGAAATCCCACTTCGAGGTGAGGAACTTCCCGTGGACCAGAAAGCTGTGCTTGGAATAGGGCGGCTGGTAGGCTCCCCTGCGTTTCGGCATCGGGCGGCGTCATTATCGGCGACCCGCCGGGACCTGTCAACGGCCGCGACGGGGAAGATAGAACGTCCGGCGGCGGGCTGGTATACTGGGGACTCTCTATGAGCCTCGAAGAGGCGCGCGAGGTCCTCCGCGCCGAGGCGCGGGCCATCCAGGCGCTGGCCGACCGCCTGGGCCCCGAGTTCCTCCAGGCCGTCGAAGCGATCCGCGCCTGCCGCGGACACCTCGTCGTCACCGGCATGGGCAAGGCCGGCCTCGTGGGCCAGAAAATCTCCGCCACGTTCGCCTCCACCGGCACCCCCTCCATCTTCCTTCACCCCGCCGAGGCCTACCATGGAGACCTCGGCCGCGTCGTCCGGGAGGACGTGGTCCTGGCGCTCTCGACGAGCGGGGAAACCGGCGAGGTCGTCCGCCTCCTGCCCCCCCTGCGGCAGATCGGCGCGTCGATCCTCGCGGTCACCTCGTCGCGCGACTCGACTCTGGGCCGCAACGCCGACCTCGTCATCGAGCTCGGACGCATCGAGGAGGCCTGTCCTCTCGGCCTGGCGCCCTCGGCGAGCACGGCCGCCATCCTCGCCCTCGGCGACGCCCTGGCCTTCTGCGTCCTGACCGCCCGCGGATTCGACCGCGAGAAGTTCGCCTTCTACCATCCGGGCGGGGAACTCGGCCGCAAGCTCATGAAGGTCGCCGACGTCATGCGCACCGGGGACCGCAACCCCGTCGTCTCCGAGGACACGCCCCTCACGGAAGCCATCACGCGCATCACCCGCGCGCGCGCGGGGGCCGTCTCCGTGGTGGACGCCCGCGGGCGGCTGACCGGAATCTTCACCGACGGCGACTTCCGGCGGCGCATGGGCCAGGATCCGCGCCTGATTTCGTCCCGCATCCGCGACGTCATGACCCGGTCGCCCCTGACGATCGGACCCGACCGGCTCGCCGGCGAAGCCCTCAAGATCCTGCGCGAGCGCAAGATCGACGAGCTGCCCGTCGTCAACGAGCGGGGCGAACCCGTGGGCATGCTCGACGTGCAGGATCTTCTGGACGTGGGGATCGTGTAAATGAGGCCGCTCGGCGCGGCGGTTCTGCTCCTGGCCGTGCAGTCCGAACCTCCCGCGGAGCCCATTCGCAACTGGACCTTCCAGCGTCTCGAGAAGAACCCGCGGACCGGAGAGCCCGAGGTGGTCGCCCTGCTTCAGGGGCGCGAGGCGGTCCCGATCGACCTCCAGAAAAAAATCTTCGAGGTCCGGGACGTCGAGGCGGCCTATTTCACGGAGCCCCGCAACGGAGGACCCTCGGAGAAGATCGTCCTCCGCGCGGAGGAGGGCCGCTACGACGATCCCGCCAAGAGCCTCGACGTCCGCGGCCGGGTGCGGGTGGAGCGACAGGACGGCACCGTCCTCGAAGCGCCCTCCGCCCATGCGGATCTCGGAACCCGCACCCTCACCGTGCGCGAGGGCTTCCGCCTGTGGGGCCCCCTGGGAAGGCTCACGGGCGAAGACGTCGTGGTCGAGGACGCGATCCGCCGGACCACGGTGGGGCGCGGCGGATTCCTGGAAATCCTGGGCCGCGCCTCCGACCTGGGCGGCCCGCCGCCGGGCCCCGACCATCCCGGGCTCCGGCAGATCACGCAGCTCCATTCCCAAGGCCCCCTCGTGGTATTGGAGCCGCGCGACCCGGCCGATCACCTCCGGGTGACGGCTCAGGACGGCGTGCGCCTCGACCGGATGGACCCCGGCGGCACGGTCACCGTCCTGGCCCGGGCGGCGGACATCCTCCTGGGGCGGCACCAGGACCCCCGCACCGGCCGCTCGGCGCTGGAGCTTCGCCGGCTGGTGGCCTGGGGAGATGTGGAAATCTCCGGCTCGCTCTTCGCGCAGGCGGCGGGAGGACTGGACGCCCGGGCCGACTCCGTGGACTGGGAGTATCTCGACTACGGGGACGGCCTGCTGGACGTCGCGGAAATCGAAGGCTCCCCGCTCGAGGTCCGCGGCGGATCCTACCGGATCTCCTCCCGGCGCTGCCGCATCGAACGTCCCGGGAATCGGGCCTCCTTCGAGGGCGACGTGTCGGCGGACCTGGCTCCTCCAGACGGCAAGGGAGGAGCGCCGCTGAAGCTTTCGGCCCGGAAGCTCGATGCCCGCGGGGCGGCCGGAGGCGCCCTCCAGGAGGTGGACGCCTCGGGAGACGTCGTCCTGGAGGGGCTCGGGACCCAGGGCGGCCGGGCGCAGGCGGATCGCTTCCGGTGGAACCTGGCCGAACGCCGCGGAAGCCTCGAGCGAAGCCCGTTCGTCCGGGTCACGCAACAGGGCAGCGTCGTCGAGGCGCCTCAGATCGTCCTCGAAGGAACGTCGATCGTGGTCCTCAAAGGTCCCAAGAGAATCCGGCTGACGCCGCAGGCGGCCGCGGGCGGCGGCCCGGAATACCGGCTGACCTCCGAAGGGGACGTCGTCATCGACTCGTCCGGCGCCCGCACCGAGATCCGGATCTTCGAACGCTCCGCCGTCCGGACGCAGGACCTCCACGTCCAGGCCGACCGCCTGGACGTGCGGCTCGGGGCGGAGGGGAAACCGCCGGAGCGGCTGCGGGCGCGCGGAAACGTGCGGATCCGCCAGCTCCGGGACGGCGCGGAGCTCTACGGAGAGCGCCTGGACTTCGACCCGGCGACGCAGGCCCTGGCCCTGACCGGCTTCCCGGACGCGGTGGCCCAGATGGGCCCCCGGACGGTGCTGGCCGAGCGGATCTTTTTCCGCGAGGAAACCGATCCCGCCAGCGGGATGAAGTTCCGCACGACCCGGATGGTGGGCGGCCGGCGGGGCGTCCGCCTGGTGCTCGACGAGCCGGCGGCCGAGCGCTGAATCCCGCTTATTTGTGCCGGCGCAGCAGGTTCAGAAGACGACGCACCTCGGCGTGCACTTCGGGCGTGTTGCGGACGACGAGAATCCCCCCGCGCAGGCTCACGGTGCAGCGCGGGTTTTCGTCCCAGCTCCGCCCCCCCGTGTGGGCCCGGATCAGCTCCTCGATCGGCATTTCCGCCGGCTCCTCGCCTTCTTCCCGGAAAGGAATCACCCCCTGCCCGTTCGGCGCCAACTCGAAGTCCACGCCGGGGAAGTCCCTCACCGGATGGAGCAGGTCGCGGCAATCGTACAGCTCCAGGACGAGACTGCGCTCCATCACCTCCTCGCGGGTCATGATCATGAGCACGCCGTCGCGGAACATCATGTCGCAGCCGAGCGGGCGCAGGATGAGCTGGAGGGCGCTCTTGAGCGAGACGTCCTGCACGCGCAGCGTGACGGTCGCTTTCTTCTCCCGCACCTTGGAGTCCACGAGGATGTTGAGATCGGAAAGATCCCGGAGGTAATCGATGACGGATTCGAGCTCGGCGCCCTGGAAGTCGAGCGAAACCTTGAGGCTGCGGAGGCGCGCCTCCGCCTCCTGGCGCGCCGGATCCTGGGCTCCGGAAAACGCCGCCAGCGCCGCAATCGCCGCCCAGGTCTTCATGGTTCCTCCTCTACCGGCGCAGGAAGCTGCGCCAGGCCTGCTTGTCCCCGCCGAAATCCTTCCCGGTGATTTCCTTCAGGACCTTCAGGGCCGATTCCCCCAGCTCCCGCGAATCCAGAAGCTCCACCACCGCCGTCAGCGGAAAATCCAGGTCCAGATGACGCACCAGGTCCAGGCCGGCCCGCTGGACCCTCGGGTCCTCGGACTTGAGCAGCCCCACGACCGTCTCGACGATCCGTGCTTCGGCCTGCAGGCTCAGGCGGCGGAGCTTGCGGAGAATCTCGAGCGCGCCCTGGCCGTCGCCCGCAACGGCCATGGAAACGGCCACCGGGACGATCTCGACGTCTTCCTCTTCCACGCCGGGCTCGGCCAGGGTCCACGCCTCCCCGGAGGGGCGCGCGCGGAAGCGGGCGAGCGCGCGCTCGCGGGCGGCCTCGTCGCCCAGACGAAAAAGCAGCGTCGCCGCCGCGAACTGGAGCCGCACGTCCGGAGCGTCGAGCGCCTCCTCCAGGACGGCCCACCCGGCGGGGCCGGCGGCGCGGATCCGCGCCTCGTCCGCCGCCGTGGGAGTCCGCGCGAAACGCGCCAGAGCGGCGCGCACGTCGGAGCGGGAGTCGCGCATCGAGCTGATCAGGACGCCCAGGAAGACCGCCGCCGCGGCGGCGGCCGCGATCGACCGGCGGTCGAAACGCCGGCGGGCGCGGGCGCGGATGCCGGCGACGAACCGCTCGGCGTCCGGACGCGCGCCCGCCGGCACCGACAGCAGCAGCCGCTCCAGCCGGCGGGAGGCTTCCAGGCTCTGGCGACAGGCCGCGCAGGCGGAAAGGTGGGCGTCCACGGCGCCGCGCGCAGCGGCGTCGAGCTCCCCGTCCAGGTACTCGTCCAGGCGAACGTCGGCGCAGCTCACAGGTACTCCTTGAGGGCTTCCTTCAATTTTCGACGGGCCAGCGAGAGATTGACCTTCACGTCGTCGTAGGAGCATCCCAGCACGCGGGCGATTTCCGAGTACGGCATGCCCTGATAGAGGTGAAGCACGAGGACCTCGCGCTGGCGATCCGGCAGGAGGGAAATCTTTTCCTGAACGAGGTCCGCCAGTTCGCCGGTCTCGAGGGCCGCGCCGTCGGACGGCGCCGCCAGCGGCGGCTGCCGGCGGGCCTCCTCCCGAAGGACGTCCAGACGCGCTTCCGCGCGCCGCCGCCTCCGGCGCCGGTCCCGATAGAGATTGACGAAGATGCGGAAGAGCCAGGACTTGAAGCTGGCCTCCCCGCGGAAATCCCGCAGCGCCCGGTAGGCCCGGACGAACCCCGTCTGGGAAAGCTCCTCGGCCTCCTGGGCGTCCCGGGTGAGCCTCAGACAGAACGCGTAGGCTTCTTCCATGTACCGGCGCACCAGAGCGTCGAAGGCGGATTCCTCGCCCCCTTTGAACCTGAGAACCAGCTCCGCATCCACCATCGGATCGCCCCGGCTCATCTCCCCCTTATTGGACGCCGAAACCGGGCGGGGGTAAAGAACTTGCCGCGACGCGGAGGACCCGCCGAAGCTCCTTGCCCGGGGGGAAGGAAAGCGCGGCTTGCGAACCCATCCCCGGCCTCCTACAATGAGGCGCGATGGGCGACTTCTCCTTCGGCGAGCTTTTCATCATCATCGTGATCGCCGTCATCATCTACGGGAAGGATCTGCCCCAGGCCGCCCGGAAGCTCGCCCAGTTCTACAACAAGCTGCGCCGCCAGATCACCGATCTGAGGGACGAAATCCAGAGGCAGATCCCCATGGACGAGCTTCGGACGGACCTTCTGAGCGAGGCGCCTTCCGATCCGCTGGATCCGCCCCAGGCCCCCACGGGGCTTTCGGCCCACGTCACGGGGGGCGTGGTCCTGCTGACCTGGAACTCCTCCCCCGGCGCGACGGGTTACAACGTCAAGCGCTCGTCGAATCCGGGGGACCCTCTCGTCAACCTGGTCATGGACTATCCGGATCTCTCGTACACGGACAGCGAGGTTTCCGAGGGGGGAACGTATCACTACTGCGTCAGCGCCACCAACCGGGCGGGAGAGAGCGGAAATTCCGAAGAGGTGGTGGTGACGGTGGCGCCGGCGGAGCCTCCTCCCGCCGCGCCGCCGGGCGGGGGCAACGGCGAATCGACCCCCGCCGTCGAGGAAACCGCCGAAAAGAAGGAAGCCCCTCCTACGCCCCCGTAACGGCAAGCGGCTCGGCGCCCTTCTTGGGCACAAGGATCGAAACGGCGTAATTGCGCTCGTCGAAATGATCCCGCAGCCGTTCCTCGAGCCGCGCCGGGCTCAGCCGCCCGATCCAGCGGGGCACTTCGAAAAGGTCCAGGTTTCTCTGCACGCAGTTGAGGACCAGGAACGCCGCGCCCTCCGGCGTGTCGAGCGAACGGATGAACTTGCCCAGGCGCTTGCGCTTGGAGCGCTCCACGTCCCGCTTCTTCAGGCGCCGCTTCCGGGCCGCGTGCAGCTCCAGGAGGATCCGCTCGGCGAGCCGCTCGGGCTCTTCCGTCTCGCCGCCGATCAGCGAGAACCCGAACGGATCCTCGCTGTTGTAGGAGAACGAAAAGCTGTCGTCGATCAGCCCTTCCTCGTACGCGCGGGTGTAGAAGGCGCTGCCGCGGCCGAAGAGGAGGTCCAGCACCACCGACGTTTCCAGCTCCCGTTGCATGGCCGTGCGCGGATCGACGTCGAGGTCCTTGAATCCCACCAGCACCCGGGGGAGGGACACCGCCATCTCCGCCCGGACCACGCGTTCGCGGACCCCCGGAGGCTCCGCCGGGAGATTCCGGCGGATGGGCCCCCGCGGCCGGAAGCCGTCCTTCGAGAGCGTCCGAGCCGCGTGACGGAAAACGGCGGCGGGATCCAGGTCGCCGGCCACAACGAGCGCCATGTTGCCCGGGTTGTAGAAGGTCCGATAGCAGGCCTCCAGAAGCGGCCGGTCGATCTTCTGGAGGTCCTCCACCGTGCCTCCGATGTCGATCCGGACGGGATGCTCGGTATAGAGGACAGACATGAGGTTCCGGTAGAGCCGGTGGTCGGGCGAGTCGTCGTACATCCGGAGCTCCTGCTCGATGATGAGCCTTTCCTTGGCGACGTACTCGTCCTCGAAATAGGGCGTCGTGACGAAGGTCAGAAGGAGCTCCAGGTTCTTTTCGAACTGGCCGCTGGCGGTGAAATAGTAGGCCGTGGCGCAGTAGTCCGTGAAGGCGTTGGACGAGGCGCCGTACTTTCCGAATTCCATCAGGACGTCCTCGCCTCCCGCCTTCTTGAAGAGCTGGTGTTCCAGGAAGTGGGCGATGCCGGGAGGCGTGCGCACGGCCCGGCCGCCGTCCTCGGCGAACTCCAGATCGAGGGAGCCGTAACGGGCGGCGAAGATGGCGATCTTCTTGTCGAAGCCCCGCTTGGGCACGGCATAGCAGGGCAGGCCGCAGGGCAGGACGGCGGAGACGATTTCCTCGCGGAGGATCCGACTGGCGCGGCGCCGGAGATTCATCTTGATTTGAGCCGGTGGCGGCTTGATAATACTCGGGACGATCCAAGGTGGCAACTACTATCCCTTCCGTCCCGTCGTATAAGCCTCCGGAGAACGTTTTGGGGAGCGGTCCGATGAAGAAGCGTTTCCTGGCGGCCCTGGGGGCGATTTCGGCGTTCCTTCTGGCCCTTTCGGCGACCCCCCAGGAAGAGAAACCCCAGGACGAGAAGGCCCAGCTGCGCGAGCGCACCGCCCGGCACAAGAAGGACGTCGCCGCCTTGCGGGGCCTGGACTTCAAGCGCGAAGTCACGGTGGGGATCTATTCCAAGAAGGAGCTCCTCGACTTCCTCAAGGCCGAGTTCGAAAAGGAGCTCCCCCGCGACAAGGCGGCCCGGTACCAGCGCGGCTACGCCAAGTTCGGGCTGATCCCGGAGGACCTCGACATCTATCAGGCCTACATGGACCTCTTCGGAAGCTCCATCGCCGGGTTCTACCACCCCAAGACCAAGGAGCTCCGCCTCATCCGGTCGGGAGAGGACGCCGGCGGCGAGGCCGAGCAGCTCAAGGCCCTCGGCATCGACATGGAGGCGATCACGCTCGTTCACGAGCTGACCCACGCCGCCCAGGACCAGCACTTCGAGCTGTCCACCCTTCCGCTCGAAGACGAGACGAACGACGATCTCATCATGGCGCTCAAGGCGGTGATCGAGGGGGACGCTTCCGCGGTGGGCTGGAAATATCAGTTCGAGGACAAGTTCGACCTCATCATCCGCGGGATCAATCAGACGTACAAGTCCGGAATGCTGCCCGGCCCGGCGGGACGCCTGCCGGCCTACCTGCGGCTGTCGCTCACCTTCCCGTACGGATACGGTACCGACTTCGTGGTCTCGTATCTCAAGAGCACGAAGGGGACGCTGAAGGATGCCTCACGGCTCTTCGAGGATTTCCCCCTCTCCACAGAACAGATTCTGCATCCGGAAAAGTATTACGCGGAGCGCGACAACCCCACGCTCATCACCCTGCCGGACCTCGAACGCCTCTTCGGCGCGCCGTGGAAGGAAAGCTTCAACAACGTCCACGGCGAGTTCGCCATCGACATCCTTCTCAAGGAGTACCTGCGGGAACATCTGCGGCCCCTGCCGCTGCGCCGCGCCCGCGAGGGCTGGGACGGCGACCGGTACGTGGTCCTGGAGCGGGAAGGGCCGCTTCCCGGAAAGTTCGCCTGCCCGAAGTGCGAGGCGCGCCTGGGCGCCGCCGGACCCTGCCCGGACTGCGGCGTTCCGGCGCGGCCCGTGAAGGGCATGATCACGATGTACGTGTGGTATTCCACGTGGGATTCGGAAGAGGACGCCCGCGAGTTCGCCGACGCCTATGCTCTGCTTCTGGAGAAGAAATACGAGCAGCCGTCGCCCGAGGGGGTGCGGGGCTCGAAGACCTCGTTCGCGACGCCGCAGGGGCATGTTCTGGTCGAGCGCCGCGGAACGGACGTGCTCGTCCTCGACGGAGCGGCCGCCGAGATGCTCGGAAAGGCCGAGGAGATCTGGAAAGGAGTCCGCAAGACCGAAATGACGGGATTCGAACGCGTCAAGAGCTTCGTCTGCGCCAAGTGCTCCGTCCAGGACGCCTTCTCGGGCCCCTGCCCCAAGTGCGGCGACCTCCTGAAGTACCAGGATCCCAAGGAGAGCGGGGAGAAATCCCCCCGCAAGCGGCGGGAATACTGATTCACCGCTTCCGGCTCGAGATCGCCCGGCCCTTCCCCGCTTTGCCCGCCTCGGGCGCCGGATCCCGCCGGTCCGACCGCGCCGGAGGAAACGACCTTTCGGATTTGTCGACACATGCGGCCCGATTCGCTTGAATAAGGCCATGAGCGTTCGGCCCTCCGGCATCGTGGCGCTCCTGACCGATTTCGGCCTGCGTGATCCGTACGTGGGGGTCATGAAGGGCGTCATCCTTTCGGTCCATCCCGACGCGCGGATCATCGACCTGTCGCACGACGTGCCCTCGCAGGCGGTTCTCGAGGCTTACTTCCTGCTCTCCAACACCTACCGGTACTTTCCGGCCGGAACGGTCTTCGTCGCCGTGGTGGATCCCGGCGTGGGGACGGACCGGGCGATCCTGGCCGTCGAAACGGGACGCTATCTCTTCCTGGCCCCCGACAACGGCCTGCTGGGCTTCCTCGAGAAGGAAGGCGCGATCCGCCGCATCGTCCGCGTCCAGGAGAAGAAATACTTCCTCCAGCCCGTCTCGAACACCTTTCATGGGCGCGATATCTTCGCGCCGGTGGCCGGACATCTCTCCCGCGGGCTGAACCCGGGCCGGCTGGGCCCCGAGGTGGATACCCTGGTCCGCATCGCTCCGCCCGCCCCCCAGGTGACGCGGGAAGGGGTCATCCGCGGCGAGGTCGTCCGCGTGGATCACTTCGGGAATCTCATCACCAACATTCCCGCCGACAGCCTCGCCCAGGTCGGCGGGAAGCTCGAAATCCGGGTCGGAAGGTCCGTCCTTCGGGATCTTTCCCGCTCCTATGGGGATGCGCCCAAGGGAAAACTGATCGCCGTCATCGGCTCGACGGGACACCTGGAGATCTCGGTCAACCAGGGCAACGCTCAGAAGAAGACCGGCGCCCGAGTGGGCGCGCCGGTCCGCATCCACCACGCCCAGCCATGAAGATCGCCTTCCTGGACCTTTTCTGCGGCCTGAGCGGAGACATGACCCTCGGGGCGCTGGTCGATACCGGACTCCCGTTGACGGAGCTCCGAAAAGGATTGGCCCGTCTCCCCCTCAAGGGATACCGCCTCTCGGCGCGGCGCGTCCTCAAGGGAGCGATCTCGGCCACGAAAGTGACCGTCCGAGTCGACGAGTCCGCCCACCGCCACCACCATACGCCCCTCAAGACGATTCTGGGCCTTATCCGCCGCAGCGGCCTCCCGTCCGCCGTCAAAGAGCGCGCCTCGGACGTCTTCCTGCGCCTGGGCCGGGCGGAGGGACGCATCCACGGCGTCGATCCGATGAAGGTCGAATTCCACGAGGTCGGGGCGGTGGATTCGATCGTGGATATCGTGGGAGCCTGCCTGGGCTTTCACCTCCTGGGCGTCGAGGAGGTGTACTGCTCCAGGGTGCCCGTGACCCGGGGGGAGATCCGGACTCATCACGGCGCCCTCCCGAACCCCGGACCCGCCACGATCGCCCTCCTGAACGGGTTCCCCCTGACCCCGCTCGACCTGGACCGGGAAGTCGTCACCCCCACGGGGGCGGCCCTCCTGGCCTCGCTCGTCCGCCGGCCCGGCCGGTTCCCGGAAATGGTCCTGACCGCCTCCGGCTACGGAGCCGGCGACTGGGACCTTCCCGAACGGGCTAACGTCGTGCGCCTCCTGGTGGGCGAGGCCGCTTCAGCCGAGGAAAGCGACGCCGTCTTCCTCGTCGAAACCAACCTCGATAATGTGGCCGGAGAGCTGGTGGGATACCTCTACGAAAAACTCTTCGCCGCCGGAGCCCTGGACGTCTACAGCACTCCGATTCTCATGAAGAAGTCCCGCCCGGCGGTCAAGATCTCCGTCCTGACCCCCCCCTCCCGACGCGCGGCGGTGGAGGCCCTCCTCCTGCGGGAAACTCCGACTTTCGGGGTCCGCCGTGTCCTTATGGAACGCTCCAAGCTCCCCCGCCGGGAGATCACCGTCCAGACCCCCTACGGCCCCATTCGCTGCAAGGTGGGCCGGCTGAACGGTCGGACCCTCAAAGCCGCCCCGGAATACGAAGACGCCCGGGCCGCCGCCGAGCATCACGGGGTCCCCCTCTCCGCGGTCCAAGAGGCAGCCCTTCGAGCCTTTCGGAAGGGCTCTAGCATAACACATTGACACCCAAATACTTATAAACATACCCCCCGCTTTCGGTTTACTTGATTCGGGACGTCAGGGGCGATACCATTCCCGCTACCCCGCCGCCCGCCCCGGAAAGAAGGGACGGATCGGGACCCGCTCGGCACGGGCCTCCGGCACGCGCCGGCCGGGTCTCGACCCATGAAACTTCGCGAGCTGGTCCTGGGGGCTCCCAAGAGCCCTCTGGACCCTAAAGTCTTCGAACGGCTGGCCTTGGCGGCCTTTCTGGCCTGGGTGGGCCTGGGCGCCGACGGTCTGAGCTCCTCCTGTTACGGACCTGAAGAAATCTTCGTCGAGCTGGGACCTCACCGGGCCCTGGCTCCCTTCCTGATCGTGGCCATCGCCCTGACGGTCGCCATCCTTTCAACGGCCTACGCCCACACCATCGAGGCCTTCCCGGGCGGCGGGGGAGGATACATCGTGGCCTCCCACAGCCTGGGCCCCTACGTCGGGCTTTTGTGCGGATGCGCCCTGGTCGTCGACTACGTGCTCACGATCGCCATCTCCATGGCCAGCGCCATGGACGCGCTTTTCAGCGCTTTTCACGATCCCCGTCTGCAACCCTGGAAGCTGCCGGCGACGGTCCTGGCCACCGTGGGCCTGATGACCCTGAACCTGCGGGGCGTCAAGGAGTCGATTCTCGTTCTTCTTCCGATCTTCATCGGGTTTCTGGCGACCCACACGGTGGCCATCGTCGTGGCCCTGATCTCTCACGGCTCGGGAGTGAGCGCGACCCTCTCCGCAAGCGCCCGCGAAGCCCAGGGCCTTCTGTCCACCGCCGGATGGGGGGGCCTTCTCCTGGTTTTCATGAAGGCCTATACGGTTGGAGCGGGGACGTACACCGGTATCGAAGCGGTATCGAATTCCGTTCCCATCCTCCGTGAGCCGCGGGTGGCCACGGCCAAGCGGGTCATGCTGTACATGGCGGTCTCGCTCGCCTTCACGAGCGGCGGGCTCCTGATGGGATATCTGCTCTACGACGTCGCCAAAGTGGAGGGCAAGACCCTCAACGCGGCGTTTGTGGAATCGCTCGTGGGCCCCTCGCCTCTGGGGCAGGCGTTCGTCTGGCTGACCCTGGCGACCGAAGGGGCGCTTCTCTTCGTCGCCGCCCAGGCCGGGTACGTCGATGGACCTCGAGTGCTCGCCTCCATGGCCGTGGACTCCTGGGTGCCCCGCTGGTTCCGGCGTCTGAGCGACCGCCTGGTCATCTCCAACGGCATCCTCCTGATCGGAAGCGGGGCCATCGGAGCGGTCCTCCTGACCGGAGGCCGCGTTCAGGTCCTGGTCATCCTCTACGCCTTCAGCGTCTTCGTGACCTTCGTCCTCTCGCAGCTCGGCATGTGTGTTCACCACCTGCGCCACCGGGAGAACGGCTGGGCCGGCCGACTCGCGATGAACGGCGCGGCCTTCCTGCTTTCGGCCGTCGTGGTCCTCTTCATGATGGTCTTCCGCGCGCGGTACGCGCTCCTGGCCGGCGGGGTTATCCTCGGACTCATGATCCTGTGCGCCCTCGTGCGGCACTATTACCGCCGCGTATTCCGTCTCCTGGGCCGCCTCGAGCGGGTGCGCGTTCAGGTCGAATCCGAACCCGCCCGCGGCCAGCCCCCGGCACGCCGCGATCCCGACGCGCCCACCGCCGCGGTCCTCGTGCGCAGCTACGGCGGCGCCGGCATCCACTCCTTCCTCACGGTGCTTCGCCTCTTCCCCAACTACTTCCGCAACTTCATCTTCGTCAGCGTCGGGGACATCGACTTCGATCGATTCAAGGGCGCCCGGGAAGTGGAGCGCCTGAGGGAGTCCGTCCAGGCGGACCTCGAGAAGTACGTGGCCCTGGCCCGCAAATGGGGCTACTGGGCGGAATACCGATGCGCCCTCGGGGTGGACGTCGTCGACGAGGTCGTCAAACTCTGCCCCGTCCTCACCCAGGAGTTTCCCCGCATCATCTTCTTCGCCGGCCACCTTCTCTTCGAACAACCCGGCTTCATCACCCGCCTGCTCCACGAGCAAACCGCCGAGGAGATCCAGCGGCGCCTTCAGTTCGAGGGTCACACGCTGATCATGCTGCCGATCCGGGTAATGGCCCCCGTCCGGCGCGCCGGAAGCGCCCCGGCTTGATCCCCCGCACGGCCCGCGCTATACTTCGGCCGTGACGGCGAACGGAGACCGGCGGTTCGAAAAAATCCTTCAGGGGATCCAATACCTGATCCGCGACAACGAACTCCTGCGCGAAGATCTGAAAGAATACGCCCGTCAGGCCGCTGAGGATCGAAAAGAATTCAGAGAGTTCGCCCGCCAGGCGGCCGAGGACCGGAAACAGGCCGCCGAAGACCGCAAAAGAACCAACGAAATCATCGAAGGCATCCGCAAGGCACTCGCCGTCATCGGCAAGCGCGGGGCGGAATTCATCGAAATCCAGAAAAAGCAGGGAGAGATTCTGGATCAGCACACGCACATTCTCCGCCGGCATACGGACATCCTGGAACGGATCGAGAAGAAACTCCCCCCGCCGGGTGGCAAGAACGGCGGCGGGCTGAAGTAACTTTTCTCCAGACCTTCCCCTCCCCCGGCCGATACGCTCTTCAGAGGGGATCCGCGTGAACATCCTGGCGGTCGCCGCCCTGGCCGTGCTTTCTCAGGAGACCTGGATCGAGGACTTCGAAGACAATCTTTCTTCGCGCTGGCGGAAGATCGAATCTCCGGAATATCCGTTCTACAACCGCGCGGAAATCGCCGAAGAGGCCGGCGCCGCCCCCTCCGGGAGCCGTTACCTGCGCCTTGTAACCCAGGGAGGAAAAGTCGGCGTCGAAATTCTTCCCGCCGCCGCCGTCCCCGTGGACCCCCAGGGGGCTTACCGGCTGCGGCTCTGGATCCGCCTCCCGGGAGCCCGCCGCAACTCCGCCTGGGGGGCCCTGGTCTGGAGAGACTCCCGGGGCGACCCCCTCGCACCCCCGGCACGCACCCCCGCGCTATCCGGCCAGGACGCCTGGACCGAGGTTCAGGCGGATCTTCCCGAACCGCCCCCCGGGGCCGCGTTCGCCACGATTCTGCTGGCCTTCGAAGGCCCCGATGTCCGCGGCGAAGCCCACTTCGATCTTGTCCGCCTCGAACGGCGCGTCTTCTACGACGTCCGTCCCGTCGATCGCCCCCACCCCGTTTATGAACCCGCCGAGCGCCCGCGCCTGCGGATCCGCGCCCGCGGGCTTCCCCCCGGAGAGCACGCCCTGCGTCCCACCTTGGCCGTCGGAACCGAACGCCGCGCGCTCCCCGAAGTCCTCCTCCGACCCGACGGAACTCCGGTGCCCCTCGAGCTGCCTCCCCTTCCGCCCGGCGCCTATCGCCTCGAACTGACCCCGAACGTGGACACTCCCCTGGTCGTCCTTGCACCGCCGTGGCCGGAGGCCTCGCCGGAGACTCTCCCTTTTTGCCTGCATCTCGACCCCGCCGCGCTTCCCTCCGAACCCTCCTCCCTCCTCCGCGCCGCCGGCGTGCGCCGGGTCCGCCTCCCCCTGAGCGCCGACCCGGACACCCTGGAAAAGGTGCGGGATCTCGTGCGGGCGGGCGGCTTTGAAATTCTCGGCGCCGGTCCCTCATGCCCGCCCCCGCTCCGGGAATTCATCGCCCGTTGGGAACCCGCCGCCCCCGCCCTTCCGTTGCCTGCGGATCCGTCCGAGCTTGTCCGCGCCCTCCTGGACGCCCCGTCCGGAGCCGACCTGTCGCCCGCCCTGGGCGTCCTGGAGCCCGGTCCTTCGCTTCAGGCCCTCCGAGCGGCCGGGCGGATCCTCGCCGGAGCTTCCCTGCGCGCCGACCTCCAACCGCTCCTGGAACCTCCGCTCCGCCGGATCCTGGAACGAAAGGGAACGCTGATCGCCGTCGCCTGGAGCGACGCGCCCCAGGACGTTCGATTCCCGTGGGCCGAAGGGGCCGATCTTTACGATCCCCGATCGGGCGCCCGGGCGGTCTCCGCGGAATCCTCCTTTCGATTGGATCGCATGCCCGTCTTCCTCGGCCCCGTGGACGCGACGCGCCTGGCCGATCACCTGGCCGTGCGGCTCGACGATCCCGTCCTCCCTCTCCGGCGCGGCCCCGTCACGCGCCGCCTGCTCCTTCCGAGCGGCGCCGCGGAGCCTCGCCTCCGAGTCCTTGGGCCGCCGGGATGGACCGTGCGGATCGCGCCCGAAGGCGAACTTCAGTTCCTCCTGCCGGACTCCGAAGCGGAAGGCGTTCGAACCCTGGACCTCTCCGTTTCCTTCGTGCGCTCCGGAACGCGACGCGAAGTCCGGAAGACCTTGCCCGTGCGGATCGCCACGCCTCTGGAGGTCTCCGTCCGCACCCGGCCGTCCGCCGCGGGGCGCGTCGCGGAAGTTCTCCTGGTCAACCGATCCGGCCGAGAGCTGTCGCTCACGGTAATCCTGCGACCGCCGGGCGGGATCGAGGCGCGGCACCTCGTCCCGCGGCTGGCGCCGGAAGCGGCGGCGCGCCCGCTGGAGTGCCCCCTCGTGGACCCCTCGCGGCCGCTCGAGGTCCTCCTCGACGAAGTCGGCGGAGAGCGCCTCTTCCTGCGGCGATCCTTTCGCGTGGACCGGTAAGCCCGCCGTGGTAGGATTCCGCCCATGGCGGACTTCGCCGACGTCCTTCTCCTGGACCTTCCGATCGATCGGACATTCACCTACCGGATCCCTCCGGCGCTCCGCGACCGGGTGCGCCCCGGCGTCCGCGTGACGGCTCCCTTCCGGGGCCGGCGGGAGACGGGCTTCGTCGCGCGGCTCTCGGACCGATCCGAGGTGCCGCGCGTCCTGGATCTTCTGGAGGCGGACGCGGAGCCGCTGCTCGACGAAAAGCTGATGGACCTGGCGCGCTGGGTGGCGGAGCGTTACGTCTGCAGCTGGGGGGAAGCGCTGGCGGCGGCGCTTCCTTCCGGGGTCAAGAAGGCCTCGCCCGCGCGCTTCGTCCGCCTCGTCTCGGCGGGCGACGGCGAAGGCCGGACGCCCCGGCAAAAGGAAATCCTGGAAGCGGCGCGCCGCCTGGCCGAACCGCTCCCCCTTCGAGAATTCGTCCGCCGCACCGGCGCGTCGGCCTCGACGGTCTCCGCCCTGCTCCGCGCGGGACTTCTCCGGGAGACGCTCGAGCGCCCGCAGGCGGATCTGCTCTCGGATCCGCCGTCGGAACCCCGGCGGGACATCCGCCTGACGCCGGAGCAGGAAGCGGCCCTGGAGGAGGTCTCGCGGCCCGGCGTGGTCCTCCTGCACGGCATCACGGGGAGCGGCAAGACGGAGGTCTACCTGAGGGCGATCGAGCGCGTCGTGGCGGCCGGCCGCCAGGCGATCGTGCTCGTTCCGGAGATCGCGCTGACGCCCCAGACGGTGTCCCGCTTCCGCGGGCGCTTCTCCCGCGTGGCGGTGCTTCACAGCGTGCTTTCGGAGGTGGACCGCGCGGCCCAGTGGCGCGCGGCGCGGGCCGGCGGGGTGGACGTCATCGTGGGCGCCCGCTCGGCCGTCTTCGCGCCGGTCCGGTCGCTGGGGCTGATCGTGCTGGACGAAGAACACGAGGGGGCCTACAAGCAGGAGAGCGTCCCCCGCTACCATGCGCGCGAGGTGGCCGTCGAGCGCGCCCGCCGGGAGGGAGCGACCGTGATCCTCGGCAGCGCCACGCCCTCGCTCGAATCGCTCCACCGCGCGCGGACGGGCGCCTACCGCCTGGTCCGCCTGCCGGCCCGGGTGGAGGGCCGGCCGCTTCCGGAGATCGAGGTCGTGGACATGACCGCCGAGCAGGCGGAGCTCAAGCGGCGCGCCGTGATTTCCCGCCGGCTGGAGCAGCGGGCGCGGGCCGCGCTGGAGCGGGGCGAGCGCGTGATCCTCTTCCTCAACCGCCGGGGATTCCTCACGCACGTCTCCTGCGCGCGCTGCGGCTGGTTCTTCCACTGCCGCCGGTGCGACGTGGCGATGACCTACCACCGCCGCGAGGACCGGGCCGTCTGCCACTACTGCGCGGACGCGCAGCCGCTGCCGGCGTCCTGTCCGGCCTGCCGGGGCGGCAAGCTCGTTCAGTACGGCCAGGGAACCGAGCGCGTGGAGGCCGAGATCCGGCGGATCTTTCCCGGCTTCGCCGTGGCGCGGATGGACAGCGACTCCATGCGGACCCGGCGCGACTACCGCGAATCCCTTTCGGCGTTCCGCGAGGGCCGCACGGACATCCTGGTGGGCACGCAGATGATCGCCAAGGGGCTGGACGTTCCGGAGGTGACGCTCGTGGGGGTGGTCAACGCGGACACGGCCTTCCACGTGCCCGATTTCCGCGCGGCGGAGCGGACGTTCCAGCTGATCACCCAGGTGGCCGGCCGCGCGGGCCGCGGCCCCCGCGGAGGGCGGGTCGTCGTGCAGACCTTCTTCCCGCGGCACGACGCGATCCGGTCGGCGGCGTCCTACGACTTCGCCGGGTTCGTCGCCCGCGAGCTCGAACACCGCCGGGAGGCGGGGTACCCGCCGTTCGTGTCGCTCGTGCGCCTGGTGGTCCAGGGCCGCGAGGAAAAGCGGGTGGAGGAAGCGGTCGAGGAGGCGGGGCGGCGGCTGCGCGAGGCGTTGCCCGAACCGCGGGCTCAGGTGCTCGGCCCCGCCAAGGCCCCGATCTACCGCCTCCGGGGACGGTACCGGCGCCATCTGCTCGTGAAGGCGCCCGACCTCGAATCCGTCCTGCCCGACCTCCGCCGGCTGGCGGCTTCCTTCCCGCGCACCTCCACGCTCCAGGTGGCGGTGGACGTGGACCCGGCGAGCCTGCTCTGAAGCGCCGGCCCGTCACCGGGCGAGGGCCTGTTTCTGAATCTCCCGGAGCTGGGCGATCCCCCGCTCCGCGAGCTTGTAGAGGGCCATGAGGCGCGACGTGTCGAAAGGCGTTTTCTCCGCGGTGCCCTGGATTTCGACGATGAGTCCGCGCCCCGTGAGCACCACGTTCATGTCGATGTCGGCCTGCGAGTCCTCCTCGTAGCAGAGATCCAGCAGCATCTCCCCGCGGCAGACGCCCACGCTCACGGCGGCCACGGAGTCCCGGACCGGGGGGGCGGCGAACCGGACCCCGTCCTTCTCGAGGGACCGCACCGCGTCCATGAGGGCGACGTAGGCGCCGGTGATGGCGGCGGTGCGCGTGCCGCCGTCGGCCTCCAGGACGTCGCAATCCAGCCAGATCGTGCGTTCCCCGAGCATCTCGAGGTCGGTGACGGCGCGGAGCGCCCGCCCGATGAGGCGCTGGATCTCGCTCGTGCGCCCGTCCACCTTGCCGCCCCGCTCGCGGGGCTTGCGCTCGGAGGTCGAGGCGGGCAGCATCCCGTACTCGGCCGTCACCCAGCCCTGCCCGCGCCCCTCCAGCCACGGAGGGACGGCGTGCTCGATCGTCGCCGTGCAGAGAACCTTCGTACGCCCCATCTCGATGAGCACCGAGCCGGGCGGGCCGGACGTGAACCCGCGGGTGAGATGAACCGGTCGGAGCTGATCCGGGGCGCGGCCGTCCGGACGGGTCATTCTTCCTCCTCGGCGGCCGGGGCGGGTCCGCCGCGGCGCGCGCGTTCCTCCTCGAGCTTGTCGAAGATCGCCGCGATCCGGAACGCCTGATCGATCGACTCGTCGAGCTCGAAGCGGATTTCCGGAAATACACGCATCTTGATCCGGCGGGAGAGCTCGGCCTGAACGAACCCCTGGGCGTGGCGCAGGCCGCTCATGGTGAGCTTCTTCTGCTTGGCCGTACCCATGACCGACACGAAGATCTTGGCCGTGCGGTAATCGTCGGACACCTTGGCGCGGGTCACCGTGACGAAGCCCTTGCGGGGGTCCTTGAGTTCGTAGAGGAGGATCTGGCTGGTTTCCTTGACGATCTCGCTCTGGAGCCGATCCTTGCGGTAGTGGGTCATGGCGCCGCCGGGTTCCCCGTTCACTCTCCGTAAATTTCCTGCTCCGAATCGACGAGTTCCACGCCCCCGAAGAACCGGACGTAGTTGACCACCTGGGTCAGCACGCTCTGGACGAACGGCGCGTCCGCCCCCACGGCCGCCACGCCGATCTCGGCGGACTGCCAGACGTCGTGGCCGTCCGTCTCGGCGACCGAGATGTTGAACTTGTTCGAAAGCGTGTCCTTCAGGCTCCGGAGCACCCGGCGCTTATCCTTGAGCGAATGGGAATCGCGCAGGAGGAGGCGGAGCTTGAGGGTCCCCACGATCATCGGTTCCCGCCCCGCGGGCTTACTTCTTCTCCAGCTTCCGGGCCACCTTCTGGACGGTGAAGGCCTCGACGACGTCGCCTTTGCGCACGTCGTCGTGCCCGGCGATCTTGAGTCCGCACTCGTATCCTTCGACCACTTCCTTGACGTCGTCCTTGAACCGCTTCAGGCTTTCGAGCTTGCCCGTGTGGACCACCTTGCCTTCCCGCAGCAGGCGCACCTGGCTCCCGCGCTCGATCTTCCCGTCGGTGACGAGGCACCCCGCGATCGCGCCCACGCGGGAGATCCGGAACACCTCCTTGACGCTGGCGTGCCCCTGGACGACCTCCACGAGCTCGGGCTCCAGAAGCCCCTCGAGCGCCGCCTTCATCTCCTCGATCGCCTGGTAGATGACCGAGTAGAGCTTGATCTCGACGCCGCGCTCCTTGGCCAGCTCCTGCGCCCGCCCCTCGACGTCCACGTTGAAGCCGATGATGAGGGCGTCCGAGGCGTCCGCCAGGAGCACGTCCCCTTCCGTCACCGCGCCGACCGAGGCATGCAGCACCTTGAGCTTGACCTCCTCGGCCGAGAGGTTCGACAGCGCCTCGCGCAGCACCTCGAGGGAGCCCTTGACGTCCGTCTTGAGGACGACGCGCACTTCCTTGAGCTTGCCGCTTTCGATCTGCTGGAAGAGGGTTTCCATGGAGACGTGCTGGCGCTCCAGGATCTGCTGCTCGCGGGCCTTGCGCTGGCGCTCCTCGGCGATCTCCTTGGCCTGCGCCAGGTCCTCGACGACCTGGAAGGGGTCTCCCGCGTCCGGAAGATCCACGAAGCCCGTGACCTCCACGGGGGTGGACGGACCGGCCTCCTCGATCGGGCGCCCCTGGTCGTCGGCCATCGAACGCACGCGGCCGTACCCGCGGCCGGCCAGGAGCGCATCCCCCTTGCGGAGCGTCCCGTTCTGCACCAGAAGCGTCGCCACAACGCCGCGGTCCTCCGTCTTGCGCGCCTCGAGCACCGCACCCGTGGCGGGCCGCTTCGGGTTCGCCTTGAGTTCCAGGAGCTCGGCCTGAAGGGACAGGAGTTCCAGGAGCTGATCCACGCCCTGGCCGGTCAGCCCCGAAACCTCGACGCAGGTGACGTCTCCGCCCCAGTCTTCGGGCTGCAAACCCAGGGCCGCCAGCTGCCCCTTGACTTTCATCGGGTTGGCCTGGGGCTTGTCGATCTTGTTGAGGGCCACCATGATTTTCACGCCCGCGGCCTTGGCGTGGTTGATCGCCTCTTCCGTCTGGGGCATGACTCCGTCGGCGGCGTCCACGACGATGACGGCGATGTCCGTGACCCGGGCGCCGCGGGAGCGCATCTGGGTGAAGGCCTCGTGGCCGGGCGTGTCGAGGAACACCACGGTCTTTCCGTCCGGGGTGACCACCTTGGAGGCGCCGATGTGCTGGGTGATGCCGCCGGCCTCTCCCGCGGCCACGTTCGTGTTGCGGATGCGGTCCAGGAGGGTGGTCTTTCCGTGGTCCACGTGGCCCATGAAGGTCACCACGGGCGCCCGCGGCACGAGGTCCTTGGGATCGTCCTTGACCTCGACCGCCGCCCGGATTTCCTCCTCGGCGGTCTTTTCCTTGACGACGGTGATGTCCCGCTTGAATTCGGAGGCGAGCACCCCGACCATGTCCTCGTCCAGGACGGCGTTCTGGTGGGTGACGGCGGCCCCCATTTCCATGAGCTTCTTGATGACGAGGGGAACCTTGATGCCCGTCTGCTCGCAGAAATTCTTGATGGTGATCGGCACCTGAATCTCGATCTTGCGCTCGGACATCGGGGTCGGAACCGGCCGCGGACGCGGCGGGGCCACGGTGG
>DATLZA010000133.1 GCA_035574235.1 Planctomycetota bacterium
CGCGCCCAGCGCCGCCAGCCCCACGGCGGCGCCGGCCGCCCCCAGCGCCGCGCGGGCCGGCAGGAGCCGCGCGAGCCGCGCCCCGCCCTCGCACGCCCCCACCGCGGCGGCGACGAGAAGCCACGGCAGAACGTACAGCTCGAACGGCTGCGTTTCGTGGGCGTACCGCAGCACGGCCCCGAGGTTCGTCCCCGCGAAGGCCAGTCCCTCGCCGTCGAGAAAGCGCCCGCTCAGCCGGAACATCGACCAGCTCGCCGCCAGTCCCAGGACGAAAAGCGCCGCCGCGCCGTCGCGCAGCGCGCGGCGGATCCCTTCCCGGAGGCGGCCCCTCAATCCTCCGAGCGCCGCCGCCCCCGCGCCGACCGCCGCCGCCAGCGCCGCCCATTCGGTGGCCACCAGCGACAGGCGCGCCCAGAGGGGAAGCAACGGATCCGCCAGCGCGCCTCGCGGCACCGCGGCGCTCAGGGCCGCATGGACCGCCGCGAGAACCGCCCACGCGGCCGCCGCTCCGACCCAGCCCCCGCGCGCTACGGCCTCCACGTCCACTCCGTGCCCATGTTGTCGTCCGTCACCGGCCGCGCCCCGCGCGTCCGGGCCAGCAGCCGTTCCCGCGTCTCGAGGTTCGCCTCCAGCCGGTCCGCCGCCTCCCGCAGGCGCTCCTCGGACGGCGGCGGCCCCTCGTGCGGATAGCGCCTCATCGCCTCGAGCCAACGCGCCCGATCGAAGCGCAGGGGCGTCTCCCCGACCGCCAGGCAGCTGTAGATCCGCAGCGCGTGCGGAAAGGCTTCCGCCCCCGTGCGCTGAACGCGGTCGGACTCCGTGGTGTTGTAGAAGAATATCCCGCCCGGCTTCAGCCGCGACCGGACGAGCTCCAGGAACTCCCGGGAAAGAAGATTCGTGGCGTTGGACCGCCAGTGAAAGGTCGTGTTCGCGACGATGAGATCGAACCGCCGCTCGGGCCGGCGCGCCAGCCAGCGCCGCCCGTCGCCGATCTCGATCGTCACCTTCGGATCGCCGAGAATCCCCGCCACTTCCGGAAAGAGCGGCACCAGGCGGAGATAGCCGGGATTGATCTCCACCACCGTGACGCGCTCGACGCCCGGAAGCCGCGAAAGGACGCGCGTCCAGGAGCCGGAGCTCAGACCGATGACCAATACCTCCCGCGGCGCGGGATGGATCCCCGCGAGGGCGTAGGCGCGGACGATGAGATTGACGTCCCGCTCGAGCGACGTGTTGAACGCTCCGTCGTAGATCCCCCCGCCGAAGATCCGCCCGTCCGAAGTCACCGTGATCACGCCCGAGCGGGTCTCCACCACGTGCGCGAAGCGCATCCCGGGGCGGTACCCGCCCTTGAGCTGAAGCTTTTCGTAGAGGCCGTCGAAAAGAGCCGGGGCCGCGGCCGCCAGCGCCGCGCCGGCCGCCGCGGTCGCCGCCCAGCGGAGCGGGCGGAATCCGAACGCCGCCGCTCCGATCGCCATCCCCGTCAGCGCCAAGACCGTCGAGATCGTCCGGATCGTCCAGAGATCGAGGAGGATGAATCCCGTGACGAAGCTGCCCGCCGCGCTGCCGGCGATGTTGGCAAGGTAAATCCGGGCCACGCGCGCGCCCGCCCGGGCGTCCGGCGGAACGGCCGCGTGGTTGACGAGCGGAAAGACCGCCCCCAATCCACCGGCCGCCGCGGCCACCAGGGGAAGCGCCGCCGTCCAGGACGCCCCGCGCGCCGCAAGCGCCGCGAGCGCCGGGATCACGAGGAAGCCGCCGGAGTTGGCCAGAACCACGAACGCGCCCACGGGGCCCAGCGGCGGCGGGGAGCCCTCGCGGCAGAAGCGCCGCGCCCCGGCCGCGCCGAAGGCGAGCCCCGCCAGATACGCCCCCAGGAGGAACGGAAACGTGCGGGCCGATCCCCCCGAGGCGAAGGAGAAGGCGCGGTACCAGAGGATCTCGTAGGAAAGCGCCACGGCGCCCGACAGCGCGGCCAGTGCGGCGGCGACGATCATCGCGCTTTCCTCCCGCGGCCCGCACACACCCAGGCGGCCAGGCCCACCGCGGCGTTCGCCGCGGCCGCCAGCCGGACGGCGCCCGTCTCCCCCAGCGCGCCCAGCGCCCACCCTCCCGCCGCCAGCGACCCCGCCGCCGCCCCCAGGGTGTTGGTGAAATAGAGCCCGCCCACGGAGCGCCCGACGTTGCCGGAGCGATGGACCGCGTGCGCCACAAGGAGCGGAAGGGTCGCGCCCATGAGGAGCGTGGGGACCAGCACGCCCGCCAGAGCGGCCAGGCCCACTTCGATGCCGGCGACGTCGCCGGCCCAGCGCCCGATCGCCCCGAAAAGCGGAAGCGAAAAGAGTCCGTACGCGCCGACGCCCATCTCCATCGCCGCGAAGATCCGCAACCGCGGCGCTCCTTCCCGGGTCGAGAGGGCCCCTCCGACCAGGCTTCCCAGACCCAGCCCGAGCATGAAGGCCGTCACGACGAGGGTCACCGATTCGACGTTGGTCCCGTAGAGACGAAAAAGCGCGCGCTGCCAGACGATCTGGTACAGAAGGGAGGCGAAGCCGGAGAGGAAGAAGACGGCGTGGACGAGGGCCATCGGGACGCGCGACTCAGGACTCCGCTCCGGCGTCATCGGCCCCCCGGCGCGGGGCGGTCACTTGCCCGAGGTCCCCGACCAGGTGTCGTGGAAGTGCGCGATCAGCCACTTCCCTTTGACCCGGCGGAAGAGGGCGGTGATGACGCCCCGCTGCTGCCCCACACTGGCCAGGTACGTGGCGTAGGCCAGATCCCCTTCGACGCGGATGTCCTCTTTGCCGACGACCGTGTTCCACTCCTGCCCCTCGGCCCCCTTGGCGCGTTCCCGAAGAACCCGGCCGACGGCCTCCGACCCCCGGACGATCTCGTCGTGGCGGCGGACGAGCGACACGTCGGGAATCATCAAGGCAAGCTGAGCGTCCGGATCGCACCGGTCGGCGGCCTCGTGGTAGGACTTGATCACGTCCCAGATCATCTGCTTGTTGACCGCCAGGTCGGGCGAGGGGGGCGGTTCCGGCGCGCACGCGGCCGGAAGGAGGAGAAAAACCAGCGCGAAGCGGGCCATTCCCGGTCCACTATATCCCCGCCCCCGCGAAGGGTCAAGGCGGCGCCGACGGCGCCCGCCAGAGATCCTCTTCGTACGGCTCCTCGGGACCCGGATACTCCGGGGTCGGATCGTGGGGCGTGGGCTGGGCGGGGATGGGCGCCTCCGGCAAAGGGGCAACGGGCGACTTTTTGCGGCGGCGCGACACGTCCTCCAGCCGGAGACTCGCGGCGGGCTTCATAACCGAATCCTCCCTCCATTCGGGACTCTTTTCAGGGAGCCGCCAACCCGAGCCTCCGTTACCCGCTTCCGTGCCGGAAAACCGTCACGCGGCGCCCGCACCAATGATCAGTTTTGGGACTTCGTATGGCCCTCCCCGAACGGATCCCGCCCTCCGCCGCGCGGCAGAAGCTTGAATCCGCCGTCCCGCCGATCCTCGTCTGCGCCTACGAGGACGAAACGCGCTGCGCCCGCATGAAGATCCCCGGCTCGCTCACGCTGCGGGAGTTCGAGGAGCGCCTTCCCCTGATGCCCTGGTCCCAGGAAATCATCTTCTACTGCGACTCGCCCGGACAGTCGGCGGCCCTCCGCTGGGCCGAACAGTATCAGGCCAAGGGATATCCACTCGTCGGAATCCTGGACGGAGGCGTCCAGGCCTGGGAACGCTGGGAAGACCCGCAGGCCCGCGGCATGACCGGATGACGTCCGCCTCCTTCATTCCGGCCTGGGAACCGCGACGAAGAACGTTCCGCCCGGGCGGCGCACCGTCAGAAGCACCGGGCCCTTGCTCGCGCGCACCGCACGGCGCATTTCCTCCGGCGTGCTCACCGCCGCCCGGCCCACGGCCAGGATCAGGTCGCCGCGCCGCAGCCCCGTGAAGGCCGACGCCCGGCGCGGATCGACGGATATGACGACGAGCGCGGCCTCCCGCTCGTCCGCCACCCCGTATTCCTCCAATAAATCCTTCGGTGCCGGAGCCACGGAAATCCCCGGAAGCCCGGAGTCCCGTCGCTCTTCCCGGGCTCCCTCGTCCCGCGGAAGCGGGGGCAAGGGCTCCTCCAGCGGTGTCTCCTCCGCGGGCTTCAGCCGCACCCGAACCTCGAAGCGCTTGCCTTCCCGCCAGACGTCCAGCGCCACCTCCGCGTCCGCGCCCCGCAGCGCCACCCGGTTGCGCAGTTCCGCGGCCGACGACACCGCCTCTCCGTCCAGCCCCACCAGCACGTCCCCCCGGCGCAGCCCCGCCTCCTCCGCGGGCCCCTGCGGCACCACGTCCGTCAGAACCGCGCCTCGGTCCGGCGCCCCGCCCATCGCTTCCGCCAGAAGCGGAGTCATGTCCTGCACCACGACGCCGAGCTGGCCGCGATCCACGCGCCCCTTCTCCAGAAGGATCTCCATGACCGGACGCGCCATCGCGCTCGGAATCGCGAACCCGATCCCCTGGAATCCTCCGGTTCGCGTGGCGATCGCCGTGTTGATCCCCACCAGCTCTCCGCGCAGGTTCACGAGCGCCCCGCCCGAATTCCCCGGATTGATCGCCGCGTCCGTCTGGAGAAAATCCTCGTACTCCGCGAGCCCCAGATTCGCGCGTCCCTTCGCGCTGACGATGCCCCGGCTGACGGTCTGGCCGATCCCCAGCGCGTTCCCGATCGCCAGCACCGATTCGCCCACGCGCAGGCGGCCGGAATCGCCGAACGGCAGCACAGGCAGGTTCCGCGCCTCGATCCGCAGCGCCGCCAGGTCCGTCTTGGCGTCGGCCCCGAGGAGCCGCGCGGGAAACTCGCGCCGGTCCGGCAGAACGACCCGGATCTCTTCCGCCCCTTCGACCCCATGATGGTTCGTCAGGATCACCCCCTCGGAGCGGACCACGACGCCCGAACCCACGCCGCGAAGCAATCCCCGCGGCGGACGCCCGAACAATCCCCACGGACCCGGCACCTCCGGCGGCACGAGGGTCCGGCTGGAAAGAACCCCCACGACCGCGGGCGCGGCACGCTCGACGACCTCGGGTGCCGATTCCTGCGGCTCCATCGGCCCCGCCCGCGCGCCCAGCGCGAGAACCGCCGCCAGGGCCCCCAGAACGAGCGCGGCACTTCCCCGGATGGCACGCGAGACACGCATGGAGCCTCCTCTTTCCTGTTTTCTCATGGAGGTGCCGAAGCCGTCGCGCGTTATGCGCGCACCGCTCCGTAACCCGGTCCCCCGCCGCGGCTCTACAGCTCGGACGGGCTTTTCGTTGCCGCTCCGGCGGCAGGGAGACTTCTTCCATGAAGCACCTCGCGGCGGCCGCCCTTCTCGTGCTGTCCCCGCTTCAGGAGCGGGACGCCGATCCGGACGCCCTCGCCGGCGACCTGAGCCATCCGGACATCGCCGTGCGGGAAGAAGCCGCGCGCCGCCTCGTAGCGCTCGGGGAGGCGGCCGTTCCGGCGCTTCGACGCCTCCTGGAAGCGCCGGACCCGGAGGCACGCCAGCGCGCCGAGCAGGCCCTGGCGCAGATCGATCTTGAAGCACGACTCCGCCGCGTCTGCCCGGTCCGGCCCCCGCTCACGCTGCGCCTGGAGGGCGCGCCCCTGGAGGACGCGCTCGCGGAGATCGCCCGCCGGACCGGCGTCCGCTTCTGCGCGGACGCCCTGGCCCCCGGGCGGCGCGTCAGCCTCTCCCTGGAGCGCGCCACGCTCCTGGAGGCGCTCGATCGGATCTGCCGCGCCCTCGGCGACGCTCAGTGGGCGTTCGACGGGCCGGACCGCGTCAGCTTCTCGCCGATCCCGTTCGTGGAACGGCCAACCTGCTACGCCGGAGCGTTCAAGGTCTCCATGGGGCGCCTGGACCTCTACCGGACCTCCACGTTCCGCGATCACCAGGGCCTCGTGACCTTCCATCTGGAAGCGCAGGCCGAGCCCGGCGCTCGCCCGCTGGGCGCCCCGGCGTTCACCCTCGACGAGGTCGCCGACGACCGGGGTCGCGTCCTGACGCCGGAAGC
>DATLZA010000134.1 GCA_035574235.1 Planctomycetota bacterium
TCGAGCGCGCGCAGAGCGGCGATCGGGTCGGCCGCCAGGCGCGTTTCGAAGTCGGCGGGCGCGGCGGAGGGGGCGGGGAGGCTTTTCCCGGCCGGGGCCTCGGCGGCGGTCGGCGGCGGGGGAGCGGGCCGTTCGAAGAAGACGTATTCCGGCCGCTCGGTCCGAAAGGAGGTCTGGAGGCGCAGGCGGCGCGCGCCGGCGGGGAGGTCGGAGTACCGCAGCCGGAAGGGCGGCCGGGCTTCGATCGCGCGCGGGGTCAAGGGCGTGCCGTCCTCGGCGATGAGGAGGAAGGACCCGGGGTCCAGGGGGGCGGCGTCGGGCTCGGAGGGACGCGCCTGGATTTCCAGCTCGAACGAGCGGTCCGGGCCGGGGCGGCCGGAAGGAACGATCTCCCAGCCTTCATACGGAACGGGGCGGCCCGGCGGGTGCACGCGCGGGGGCTCGTCCAGGCGGGCCACGGGCCGGCGGCGCCCGTCGGAAGCGGCCAGGTCGAGCGTTCGGACGTCCGCGGGGACGATGAAGGAGAGGGCCCCGGCGGCGGGGTGGCGCCGCACGTCCCGGAGGAAGAGCTCGCGGGCGTCGGCGGGGGAGCCGCGGTGGCGGCGACCCTGGTCGTCCACGAGGACGCACGTGTCGGCGGCGGAGGGGGGCGGGGAGGGGAAAAACAGGGTGATCCGCCGCACGCGGCCGGCGTCCAGGTGGTGGAGGCGGAAGGAGAGCGGCGGCGGGTCGGCGGGCCGATCCGCCGCGGCGGGGCGGGGCGGAGGCGCCGCCGGAGCCGAGGCGGAGTCCCCGCAGCCGAAGGCGGCCGCCAGGGTGACGGCGGCCAGCACGCGCGCGGCAAGCGCCATGGGCGGCATTCTCTCACACGACCTGCGGCGCGCCCCAAGAATTCTACGTCGCGGCGGGCCGGGCCGGGGGCCGCCGGGCGAAACGCGGCGGACGTTAGAATTGTTACGATATTTATGATTGTTATTTCCTTGGCATGCATTACAATAAGGTAGCTGTGAGGTCTTCCGAGACGCCCCGCAAGGAATTCCTGACGACCGGCGAGGTCGCCCGCTGGTGCGGCGTGAGCGCGATGACGGTGCTGCGCTGGATCCGGCAGGGGCGGCTGAAGGCGCACGCGCTGCCCGGCCGGGGGGATCGGAGAATCCGGGTCGAAGACTTCGTGGCCTTTCTCGAGGCGCACGGCTTTCCGGTGCCGCCGTTGGGCGCCTCGGGAGAAAAGCGCGTCCTCGTGGTGGACGACGATCCGGTGTCGGTGAAGGTCGTCTCGCGCATTCTGGAGCGGGAGGGCTTTCGGATGGACTCCGCGGCCGACGGGTTCCAGGCGGGCGCGAAGCTCTACTCCTTCGCGCCCGACCTCGTGACGCTGGATCTGTCGATGCCCGGGCTGGGGGGCCTTCAGGTGATCGAGTTCATCCGCCGGTCGCCCCGGCTCGCGGGCGTCAAGATCGTGGTCGTCTCCGGGATGCCCGAGAGCCAGCTCCGCGCCGCCCGGAAGGCGGGGGCGGACGCCGCGTTCCGCAAGCCCGTGAGGCCGGCGCTTCTCCTCGAAACCGTCCGCCGGCTCCTGGAAGGCGGATCGCAACGGCCGAAAGGAAGGTAGCTCCGTGACGGGATTCGACGTGGCGGCGTTCCGGAACGGCGCGGAGGCGCTCGGCTGGGAAATCGTCGACACGGTCCGCGACCCCCTTCTGGTGCTCGACCGGGAGCTGAGAGTGAGGACGGCGAACCGGTCGTTCTACCGCTTTTTCGGGATGTCGCCCGGGGAGGCCGAGGGGCGCCGGCTTCCGGAGCTGAGCGGCGGCCGGTGGGACCTTCCGTCGCTTCGTTCCCGCCTTGAGGATCTTTTCCGCAGTCACGGGACGTTCGACGATCTCGAGATCGAGGGGGAGTTCCCGGGGATCGGGCCCAGGACGCTCCTCCTCAACGCGCGCTTCCTGGCGCGGTCGGGCGTGGAGGAGGCCTACGTTCTTCTGGCCGTCGAAGACATCACCGACCGCCGGCGGGCGGAGCGGGCGCTGGAGGCGTACCGGGACCGCCTCGAGCGCGCCAACGCGGAGCTGGCCCGCTCGAACGCGGATCTGGAACAGTTCGCCTACGTCGCCTCGCACGACCTGCAGGAGCCGCTCCGGATGGTGGCCAGCTACACGCAGCTTTTGGAGCGCCGCTACAAGGACGCGCTCGACCAGGACGCGCGTGATTTCATCGCCTTCGCGGTGGACGGCGCCACGCGCATGAAGGCGATGATCAACGATCTCCTGGCGTACTCCCGGGCGGGGTCCGCGCGGGGTCCGCGGACGGAGGTTTCCCTCGACCGCGTGCTCGACGACGCGCTGGCGAACCTCTCCTCGGCGATCGCGGAGAGCGGGGCCGTGGTGACGCGGGATCCTCTTCCGCGGGTGTGGGGGGACGCCTCGCAGCTTCTTCTGGTTTTCCAGAATCTCATCAGCAACGCCGTGAAGTTCCGGCGCGGTCCGGGGGTCCGGATCCGCGTATCCGCTTCTGCGGGGGCGGGCGAGTGGACGATCTCGGTGGCGGACGACGGGATCGGGATCGATCCCTCCTTCTTCGGGCGTCTCTTCGTCGTTTTTCAGAGGCTCAACAGCCGGTCGGAGTTTCCCGGCAACGGAATCGGTCTGGCGACCTGCAAACGAATCGTCGAGCGGCACGGAGGCCGCATCTGGGTGGAGTCTTCGCCGGGCAAGGGCTCCACGTTCTTTTTCACCCTGCCCGCGCAAGGAGACCGCCCATGAACGGCTTGGAACCGGGAAAGCCCGTGGAGATTCTTCTCATCGAAGACAACCCGGGAGACGTCCGCCTGACGCAGGAGATCCTGCGAGAGACGAAGGTCCGCAACACCCTCCAGGTGGCCCGGGACGGAGTCGAGGGCGTGGACCTCCTCAAGCGCCGGGGTAAGTACGCGGCCGGACCTCATTCTCCTGGATCTCAACCTTCCTCGGAAGGACGGCCGCGAAGTGCTCCGGGAGGTGAAGGAGGATCCCGATCTCCGCAGGATTCCCGTGGTCGTCCTGACCACCTCCAAGAACGACGAGGATGTGGTTCGTTCGTACGACCTGCACGCCAACTGCTACGTCACCAAGCCCGTCGATCTCGGGCAGTTCATCACGGTCGTCAAGGCGATCGAAGGTTTCTGGCTGACGATCGTGAAGCTCCCGAGGGAATGACCGCCGTGGAGGTTCCGAATATCCGGATTCTGGTCGTCGACGACAACCCGGGCGACCTTCGGCTCGTGCGGGAGGCTCTGGCGGAGCCTCGATTCGGGCGGTTCGAGATCGTGGCGGCCGGGACGGTCGCCCAGGCCCTGGAGAAGCTTGCCGCGGAGGAGATCGACGCCGTTCTTCTGGATCTGGGCCTTCCGGACGGCGAGGGTCTGGAGACGTTGCGAAGAGTGTACGCGGCCGCGGCCCCCTTGCCGGTGATCGTCCTGACCGGACGGGAGGACGAGCAGCTCGGCCTTCAGGCCCTCCAGCACGGGGCGGAGGACTACCTGATCAAGGGAGCCACGGACGGGCACGCCCTGTCCCGCTCGGTCCGCTATGCGATCGAACGGAAGCTCTTTCTCAAGGCGCTGAGGTCCAGTCAGGAACGGTACCGCCTGATCGTGGAGACGGCGGAGGAGGGCATCTGGGTCACCGACCCGGCGGACCGCACGAGTTTCGTCAATCGGAAGATGGGGGAACTCCTCGGATACGCTCCCGAGGAGATGATCGGACGTCCGTTCTACGCGTTTCTGGCCCCCGAGGAGGAATCGGCGGTCCGGGCGCGCTTCGACCGCCATCGGCAGGGGGGGCGGGAGGGCTACGAGTTCCGCCTGCGCCGCCGGGACGGCGGGGAACTCTGGGTTCGATGCGCCGCGAGCCCGTTTTTCGACGGCGAAGGCCGGTACGAGGGGACGCTGGCCATGATCAGCGACCTTTCGGAGCGGCGCGGGCGGGAGCGGGCCCAGGCGGAACTTGCCTCGATCGTCAGTTCCTCCGAGGACGCGATCTATTCGAAATCGCTGGACGGCGTCGTCCGTTCCTGGAATCCCGGGGCGGAGCGGATGTACGGCTACCGCGCCGAGGAAATCGTGGGGAGCCCCGTCGGCGTTCTGGAGCCGCCGGATCGGCGGGGCGAATGGGCGTCCGTATTGGCGCGCCTGAAGCGGGGCGAGCGGATCGCGCCTTTTGAGACCGTGCGGCGGGCGAAAGACGGGCGGGAGGTCGAGGTGTTCGTCTCCGTCTCCGCGGTCCTGGACGCGGAGGGCCGTCCGGCGGGGGCCTCGGCGATCGATCGGGACATTTCGGAGAAACGCAAGCTGGAGCATCAGCTCCGGCAGGCTCAGAAGATGGAAGGGATCGGGAGGCTGGCGGGCGGGATCGCCCACGACTTCAACAACCTCATCACGGTCATCACCGGATACGCCTCGGCCGCTCTCGAAAAACTGGATCCCGGGGCGCCGGCCCGCGAGGACCTCGAGGAGATCCGGAAGGCCGGCGAGCGGGCCGGAACGCTCACGGCGCAGCTTCTGGCCTTCAGCCGCCGCCAGATCCTTTCCCCGCGCGTGACGGACCTGAGGAGCATCGTCGAGGGCATGGAGAAGATGCTTCGCCGGCTGCTGGGGGAGCGGATCGCCATACGAACGTCGTTCGATTCCGACCTCGGACTCGTTCGGGTCGATCGCGGCCAGATGGAGCAGGTTCTTCTCAATCTCGCCCTGAACGCGCGCGACGCGATCGCCGGTCCGGGGACGCTCACGATCGACGTCCGCAACGTGACCCTGGACGGAGACTTCGAGGCGGCCCATCCCGGCGCCCGGTCGGGCCCGCACGTCTGTCTGGCGGTTTCCGACACCGGCTGCGGAATGGATGCGCCGACGCTGGCGCACCTTTTCGAGCCGTTTTTCACGACGAAGGAGCCGGGGAAGGGGACGGGGCTCGGCCTGGCGACGGTGTACGGGATCGTCAAGCAGAGCGGGGGCTACATCGGCGTCGAGAGCCGCCGCGGAGCCGGAAGCGTCTTCCGGATCTACCTGCCCCGGGTCGAGGCCGAGGGCGCTCCGTCCGAGGAGACCCGGCGGGTGGAGCGCCTCGGGGGAGACGAAACGATCCTCGTCGTCGAGGACGAGCGGGCGGTGCGTCTCCTGGCGGTGCAGATTCTGAAGCGGAACGGGTACTCGGTTCTGGAGGCCGGTGACGCCGCCGAGGCGATGGCGCTTCTGGCGGGCCGGTCCGAGCCGATTCACCTGATCCTGACCGACATCGTGATGCCCGGGCCGAGCGTCCACGAGCTGATTCGCGCGGCCCGGGACCGTCTGGGCGAAGTGAAGGTGCTTTACATGACGGGGCACAGCGAGGATGAGCTTCTTCGCGAGCAGGTGAGCCGGAACGTCCGCCGCGTCCTCCGGAAGCCCTTTTCGCCGGGCGATCTCCTGCGCCAGGTCCGCAAGGCCTTGGAGGAGGAGTCTCGGACGCCGGACGGCGCGGGGTCGCCGCGGCGCGCGTCCGGCTAACAGCGGCTGTACCCGCAGGGGCAGCGCACGCAGGCCTCTTCGAAGCGCAGCGGGGATCCGCAGTCGGGGCAGAAAGCTCCGGTTTCCCGGGCGGGCGATTCCGGCGGCTTCCCGAGGTCGCGCAGGAGCGCGCGGCCGACGGCGTCCGGGAGGGATTTCACCCAGCCTCCCTCGAAGGGCACCGGCTGCGAAGTGATGCCGAGAAGCTGCCGGGCGATGTCCTCGGGGGGAACGCCGTACGCCAGGGACGTCGAGATCACGCGGCTCAAGGCCTCCGTGAGGGCGGCCACGTCGCTTCCGCACTTTCCGAGACCGGTGAAGACTTCGCGGGGTCCCTTCGAATCGCGGGTGATCGTGATGTAGGCGTGGCCGAGGTTCGTGGGGTAGCGGTAGCGCACGGCCGGGGCTTCGCGGGGGACGGGTCGGCGGGCCGCGGCGGCGCCCTGATCCGCACGGGCGGCCGCTTCCGGGGAGAGCGCCATCGGCTGCTCGGCGCGGGAGCCGTCGCGATAGACGGTGATCCCCTTGAGTCCGAGCTCCACGGCCAGGTCATAAACCCGCCGGACGTCCTCGGGGCGGGCGTCCCGGGGAAGGTTGACGGTCTTGGAGACGCCGTTGTCGGTGAACTCCTGGAAGGCGGCCTGCATGCGGACGTGTCCTTCGGGGGGCACGTCGTGGGCGCAGGCGAAGATCTCGCGCCACGGGGCGGGGATCTCGGGGATCCCGCGGCAGCTTCCTTCGGCCAGAAGCCGCTCGAAAAGCTCCGGCGAGGCGAAGCCTTCGCGTTCGGCGACCTCGCGGAAGTAGGGATGGACTTCGAGGAGGCGTTCGCCGTCGAGGACCTGGCGGACGAAGGCGAGGGAGTAGAGGGGCTCGATGCCCGGCGAGCAGCCGGCCAGGATCGAGATCGTTCCCGTGGGGGCGACGGTCGTCACCATCGCGTGGCGCATCGGGGCGGGGGCGGAAAAGTAGGGATGGCCCGCGGTCCAGGCGCTGTCCGGGTAGTTGGGGAAGGGCCCCCGTTCGCGCGCCAGGTCCATGGAGGCCTTCCAGGCTTCCTCCTTGACGAACCGCATCAGGGTGCGGCCGAGCGCCAGGGCGGCCGGGGAGTCGTAGCGCACGCCCAGAAGAAAAAGCATGTCCGCCCAGCCCATCACGCCGAGGCCGATTTTCCGGTTGCCGCGCACGATTTCCTCGATGCGCGACTTGGGGTAGACGTTGACGTCGATGACGTCGTCGAGGAAGCGCACGGCGAGGTGGATGGCGTCCGCGAGGAGTTTCCAGCGGATGCGGCTTTCGGGGGAAGAGGCCCGTCCGGCGGCGCCCTCGGCGGGTTCGACGAAGCGCGCCAGGTTGATGGAGCCGAGGTTGCAGGCTTCCCAGGGGAGCAGGCTCTGCTCGCCGCACGGGTTGCAGGCCTCGATGTCGCCCAGGCGGGGGGTGGGGTTGAAGCGGTTGACGCGGTCGATGAAGAAAAGCCCCGGTTCGCCGGACTCCCAGGCGCGGCGGACGATGAGATCGAAAAGTTCCCGGGCGGTCCATTCGTGGTCGCCGTATCCGACCAGTTCGCCGTGGGCGTCGCGGATCTTCTCGCGCAGGGGCAGGGCGCGTCCGGTATGAGGTTCGACGACGACGTGCTTGAGGTTTCCGCGGACGGCGCGGAGGAATTCGTCGGTGACGGCCACGGAGAGGTTGAAGTTGGCCATCTCGCGCGGGTCGGCCTTGAGGTTGACGAAGTCGAGGATATCGGGGTGATCGACGCGGAGGATGCCCATGTTGGCGCCGCGGCGGAAGCCGCCCTGGTGGATGGCGTCGGTGGCGGCGTTGTAGACGCGAAGGAAGCTGACGGGGCCGCTGGCGCGGCCGCCGGTGGAGGCGACGAGCGCGCCTTCCGGACGCAGGCGGGAGAAGCTGAAGCCGGTGCCTCCGCCGGTCTGGTGAATGGCGGCCGCGGAGCGCAGCGTGTCGAAAATCCCTTCGTCCTTGTCGTCGGTGATGGCGTCGGCGACGGGCAGGACGAAGCAGGCGAAGCACTGTCCGAGGGGCCGGCCGGCGTTCATGAGGGTGGGGGAGTTGGGGAGGAATTCCAGGCCGGCCATGAGGCGGTAGAAGCGTTCGGCGGTCCGGGCGACGCGGTCGTCGTCGGCTCCGTAGAGGCGTTCGGCCTGGGCGACATGGACGGCCACGCGCCAGAAAAGCTCCTCCGGGGTTTCGGCGGGGCGGCCTCGATCGTCCTTGCGGAGGTAGCGCTTTTCGAGGACCCGGAGGGCGTTTTCGGACAGTCGGACGTCCAGGGCGGGGCGCGGCAGGCGCCGCGCCGCGGGAAGGGTCCCTTCCGGGCGCTCGGGCATCGCGGTTTTCCTTCTGAAGCCCAAGGATTTGGGTTTCAAGCGGGATTTTACCACAAGGGGTGGGGGGCCGCAAGGCGGGGCGGCTTTGCGGCGTCAGCGCGGGGTGAAGCTCGTGTGGCAGGCGGGGCAGCGGACGCGGCCGGTGGTATCGAGAGCCTCTTCGAAGACGTTTTCGCAGATGACGCAGGTGACCTTGACGGTGCGGGGGACGGCGGGCATGCGCCGGGTTTCGGGGCGCAGGGGGGCGGGGAGCTCGCTTTTGACCATGCGGAAGACCTGAGTCGCGAATTCCGCGTCGGTGCGGATGGAGTCCGAGGGCTTGCCTTCCTGGAGGGGGCCCTTGCATCGGGGGCAGGCGACGCTCTTGTTGCGGGAAAGGGTCAGGACGGTGAAGGAGAGCCGGCAGGCGGGGCAGTGCATGATCTTCTTGAGCTGCCGGGCCAGGAGCGTTTTGACCTGGTCGGCGGTGAGATAGCCCCGGGCGATCATGATCTCGCCGAGGGACCGGGTTTCGCCGGGCTGGGCCTGGAGGCGCAGGCATTCGTTGACCTGATCCAGGGTGGCGAGTCCCTCCCGCACGGCGAGTTTGCCGAAGAGGATGTCCTCCTTGCGGCGCTGGGAAGCGGGGTCCACGGCCTGCAGGTTCTCTTTCTGGGCGCGCAGGACCTCGGCGTGCTGCTCGGGGGTCAGATAGCCCTTGTAGAGGAGGATTTCCCCGAGGGGCGGGGCGGGATTTTCCTGGGCCTGGAGGCGCAGGCATTCCTGGATCTGCTCGGCGGTGCAGAATTTCCGGGCGAGGGCGATCTTTCCGAAGAGGAGATCTTCGTCGGCCGGCACGGGGTTACTCCCATTCAATGGTGCTGGGCGGCTTCGACGTGATGTCGTAGACCACTCGGTTGACGCCTTTGACCTCGTTGACGATGCGGGAGCTGATTGCGGCCAGGACGTCGTGGGGGACGCGGCTCCAGTCGGCGGTCATTCCGTCGAGGCTCTCCACGATGCGGACGGCGACGGTTTCCTGGTACGTGCGTCCGTCGCCCATGACGCCGACGCTTCGGACGGGGAGCAGCACGGCGAAATACTGCCACAGGCGGTCCTGGAGCTTGGCCTTTTCGATCTCGTGGACGACGATGTCGTCGGCTTCGCGGAGGATCTCGAGCCGTTCGGGGGTGACGGGGCCGACGCAACGGACCGCCAGGCCCGGGCCGGGGAAGGGCTGGCGCCGGACGAGTTCCTCGGGGAGACCCAGCTCGCGTCCGATGCGGCGGACTTCGTCCTTGAAGAGGAACCGGAGCGGCTCCAGGAGCTTGAAGCCGAGTTCCTTGGGGAGTCCGCCCACGTTGTGGTGGGTCTTGATCTTGGCCGAGGGGCCGCCGTGGGCGGAGCGGGACTCGATGACGTCCGGGTAGAGCGTCCCCTGGGCCAGGAACTTGACCTGTTTGAGGGGGCGGGCGGCCTGCTTGAAGACCTCGACGAAGGTATGGCCGATGCGGGTGCGCTTGATCTCGGGGTCGGTGACGCCCTTGAGGGCCTTGAGGAAGCGGGCGGCGGCGTCCACGACCACGAGGTTGACGTGCATGCGCCGCTCGAAGAAGTCGCGCACCTTTTTGGCTTCGCCCTTGCGGAGGAATCCGTTGTCCACGAAGACGCAGGTGAGGCGGTTGGAGACGGCCTTGTGGACGAGGGCGGCCACCACGGCCGAGTCCACGCCGCCGGAGAGGGCGCACAGGACGTGGTCCTTGCCGGCGGTGCGGCGGATTTCGGCGATGGCGTTGTCCACGTAGGACTTCATTTCCCAGTCGCCGCGGCAGCCGCAGATGGCGTAGAGGAAATTCCGCAGGATCTGGGCGCCGAAGGGCGTATGGTGCACCTCGGGGTGGAACTGGACGCCGTAGAAGGGGCGCTTCTTGTGCCGGACGGCGGCGGTGGCGCAGTTGCGGGTGCTGGCCAGGACGTCGAAGTCGCGCGGGTTGGCTTCCACGCGGTCCCCGTGGCTCATCCAGACCTGGGTATCGTGGGGAACGCCGCGGAAGAGGCGGTCGCCGTTCTTGACGGTGATGTCCGTGCGGCCGTACTCGCGGTCGGCGGCGGGGCTCACCTTGGAGCCCAGAAGCTTGGCTCCGAGCTGCATGCCGTAGCAGATGCCCAGGACGGGGACGCCGAGCTCGAAGATGCGGGGGTCGCAGGTGGGGGCGCGGCGCTGGTAGACGCTGGCGGGCCCGCCGGAGAGGATGATTCCCTTGAGGCGGTGCTTCTTGAGCTCGTCGGGGGAGACGTCCGGCGGGAGGATTTCGCAGTAGACGCTCGCCTCGCGGGTCCGCCGCGCGATGAGCTGGGTGTACTGCGAGCCGAAGTCGAGGATCGCGACGTAGTCGTTATCGGGCATGCCGGGGGATCCCCACCAAGAGCGGAAGCGGCCGGAAGCGCGGGAAAACGTGAGCCAAGGAACCTATCCCCGTTTCAGACGCGTACATTAAAGTCTTTCCGCAGCACCGTCAAGAGTTCTTTGAAGTTCTTGAGCGTGTAGGTGGGCTTCGTGCGCCCCTGTTCGGGCGCGTGCTTACCGCGGCGGACGTGGACGGTGATCATGCCGAGCGCGTTGGCGGGATCGACGTCGTGGGTGGGGTGGTCGCCGACGTACATGGTTTCCCGCGGGGCGACGCCCACCTCGTCGCAGGCCCGCTGGAAAAGTTTCGAGTTGGGCTTGGAGATTCCGATCTGGTCGGAGATGAAGATGGCGGTGGGGGTGAAGTAGTCGTAGAGGCCCAGCCGCAGGAGTTTGTCGGCCTGTTTCACCTCGAGGCCGGCGGTGATGACGCCGCGGACGAGGTCCGTGCGGGCCAGGCGTGCCAGCACCGGGGGGACGTCGGGGTAGGGACGCAGCTGGTGGAATTTGGCGTCGTGGTAGGCCTGGACTCCGGCGGCCACGAGAATGGCGGGATTGACGCCGTCCCAGGAGCGCCGCGGCAGCCGCAGGAGGAGCTTGTCGAAGTGGTGCTCGTGGTTGGAGGAGAATTCGGCGATCACTTCCTGGAGTTCCCGGAGGATGTGCTCGGTGGGCAGGCGCAGGCCCCGGCGGCGCATGGCCTCCACGGCGGCCCGGCGGGCCTTGGAGGCGAAGTCGGTGGTGGAAAAGAGGGTGTCGTCGATGTCGAAGAAGACCGCCTTGAGGCTCATGGCCGCAAGATCGTAACCGAGCCGGGAGGGGGAATCAAGGAACCCCGGCGGGCGGCTTAGAACTGGCGGTCTTCGTGTTCGGCCAGGTCGATGATCTCCGGCGTCACCAGCATGAGCAGGCGCCGTCGTTCATCCGCCTTGGATTTCCGGGTGAAGAAGAAGTTGAGGACCGGGATGTGCTCGAGGAACGGCACCCCGGACTGCATGTCCTTCATCAGGAGATCCTTGAAGCCCGAGACGATCAGGGTTCCGCGGTCGGGGACCTGGACGGTGGTTTCGGCCTTCTGGAGGACCACCCAGGGAAGCTGCAGGAGGATATTCAGGCCGGGACGAATGTTTACCGTCCGCATGGTCTGCAGCTGCGCCAGGGAGGGCCGCAGTTCGAGGGTTACGTACTTGCGGTCGTTGGACACGATGGGCCGCACGTCGAGGACCACGCCGTGGGTGAGGATGCCGATGATGGGGTCGTAGGCCGCGGCGAGGGTCGAAACCTGGGGTTCGTAGTCCTGAATGTAGGCCACCTGGGTCAGGAACATGACGTGGGAGCGTTGCGTGTTGAAGACCGTCACGCGCGGCGCCTGAACGAGCGTGGCCTTGAGGCCCTTGTGGAGGGCCCGGAGGGCGATCTGGAGCGCCTGTTCGCCGATCCACTGGTACTGAAGCCCCAGGCCGCCCTGGCTGACGAGGCGGTTCTGAAGGGGGTCGATGCCGATGCCGGTCAGGGGGTCGAACCGCAGCAGCGTGTGGAACGTCTGCGCCCGCAAATCGTAGGATTCCAGCCGGGCCGACTCGTTGGTCGTGAAGCCGGGGCCGATCTGGGCGCTGGGTTCGTTGATCGAGGGGGTGTTGGGCTGACTGAGGCCGCCGACCCCGGTGTAGTCGATGCCCGGCAGCGACTGGTTGGCGCGGTTGATGATGTCCACGCCGACGTCGTCGAGGAAGTCGTCGTAGGCGGCCACGAACCGGCAGGTCACCGAAACCATGGTGCCCGTGTAACTGCGGAGCTTGCCCAGAAACTCCCGGAGCTCCCGGTGGACCTTGGGGGGGGCGTTGACGAGGAGCTGCTGGTTGGGGGTTTTCTCGATCGTCTGGTCCCCTTCCCAGGTGTTGGGGGCGATGTTTTCCTTGATGAGGTCGACGATCTGCTCCTCGCCGACGGAGGACTCCCGCGGCTCGTCGAGCGTGAAGGTCGCCCCCGTCAGCGCTCCGCCGCCCTGGGCCGAGGGGGACACCAGCTCCACTTTGGGGCCGGCGAAGTCCTGAAGCTTCACGAGAATGTCCCGGATGTCGTGCAGCTCCAGGACGTTGCCGCCCCCGGCGCTCTTGGGGTCGGTGATCAGGACCACCTTCTCTTCCGTGATCCGGTAGTCCAGGCCCACCTGACTGAGGAGAAGCTTCAGGACGTTGCGCAGCGTCGCGTCTTTGAGCTTGAAGTTGAGCGTCTTGGCCGGATCGATGTTCGCGAGGACGGCCCCGTCGATGTGGATGTTGAGCCCCGAGAAGTCCCGGATGAAATCCAGGATGTCCTGGAGCTTCGTCTCCTCGAAGGCGAGATCGATTTTCATCGTGTCGAGCTTGCGCTCGATGGCCAGGATGTCCGGATCCTCCTCGCCGCGGGTTCCGCCCTCGGTCTTGATGACGCTCTCGGTGATGCGCTTGGAGATTTCCGCCCATTCTTCGCGGGAGGGAAAGCGGACCGACTGGGAATACGGGATGACCGCCTCCTCGTCGTCATCCGTCAGCTGCTTCCAGTGTTCGACCTTCTTGGCCAGGATGTTGAAGTACTCTTCCTTGTGCCGGGTGCGCTGGGCGTCCTCCTTGAGCTCCTTGGCGACCGTGTAGTGGGGGTCGATGAGAAGGATTTCGTCGCAGAGCTTGATGCAGCGGTCGAACTTCTTCTGGTCGAAGGCCATGTAGGCCAGCTCCAGGAGATGGGCGATCTTGCGGGTGACCTCCCGCCGGTAGGCGATGTCGTGGGCGGCGGCCTCGGCCTCCGCGGCCTTGCGCTTCTCCTCTTCGACGCGCTTTTCCTCCTCGATCTTGGCGTTACGGGCCTTGACGATCGCCTCCCGCACGCGGGGGAGGAGGTCGTTCATGGCCTTCACCTCGTAGGGGATGTGGACGATTTTGAATTCGGCGTTTTCGAGTTCGCGGATCGCCTCGTCGTACATCCGGGCGTTGAAGTAGCGCTCGCCCTCGCGGATGTGGCGCGTGATCTCGATCTGAGCCTGCTCGATCTGGACGCGGAAGGCCTGGACGCTCTGGTCGGCGATGGACCGGGCGCCGAATTCGGCGCGCCCGCCGACCAGCATCTGCTGGATGTCGGCCAGAAGCTTGCGCGCGGCGAGATTTTCGGGCCACACCTGGAGCGCCTTTTCGGCCTCGACGCGGGCCTTTTCGAAGTCGCCCCGGTCGTGGTAGCGCAGCGCCACCTCGTAATGCTGCTGGGAGGCCACGCGCCGCTGCTGCTCGTCCCGCGAGCCTCCGCGGGCCAGCTCCTGAGCGATCTTCTCCATTTCCGGCGTGGTGGCCTGGATCGTGAGGGGCTTCTTCTCGGGCTCGGGCGCGGGAGGAGGCGGCGCCGGCTCGGTCTGAGCGGGCGGTTCCGGCGCGGGTTCCTCGGGCGCGGGCTCGGACGTGCTGCACCCGATTCCGGCGGCCAGGGCCACCGCCCCGATCGCGGCCGACAGCCGAAGAAGGCGATGCGTCATGATTCCCATCCTCCACGCGGTCCCGGCCGAGACGCCGGAACTATCTAGGAGACGAAGGAGACGGGCCAAACCCTGCACGATTCTACAGGAAGCAGGAGGGGGCGCAAGAAAAAGAGAGAAGGCGACGCCGGGGGCAAACGGGACGGCGCGGGATTCGGCCTCCGTGCGGCGCCGCGGCCGGAAGGTCGGAAAGAAAAACGCCCCTTTCTCGGAGGGGAAAGGGGCGCGGAAGCGCTCGAGGGACGGGGCTTACTTGCGCTGGAATTGCCCCTTCTGGTAGGAACCGTAGTACTTGTCGTGCCGCGGATTTCCCACGAACTCGACGTTGTCGATCCCCACGGCCTTGCACGCGTTGACCGCGCCGATGATGTGCTCGTAGGGGACCTCGCTGTCGGCGTCCAGGATCACCGGCGGCTTCTTGCCTTCGCCGCGGCTCGAAGGAATCGTCTGGTAGAGTTCGAGGGTCTTCTGCCCGAGGGCCTGGAAGACCGCCTTGTTCTGGGCGGCCTTGCCGGGGTTGGTCTCGGTCTTGTAGACGTCGCCCACCTCGATCTTTTCGACCATCACCTTGCAGACGTCGTTGGGTTTGTCGGCCTTCTCGTGGCGGCCCTTGTCCTGAAGGTGGGTGCGGGTATCGCCTCCCGCGCAGATGACGATCCGCACCTCCTGAAGCTCCGGCTGGAGCTGGTGCGTGGGCGCCAACCCCTTGTCCTTCGGGAGCTGGGAGAGGAGCTTGCCCTCGATCTCCTTGAAGTGCATCGACAGCATGAAGAAGATCAGCAGCTGGAACACGACGTCGATCATCGGCGTCATGTTGAGCTGTTCGGTCTTGACGTCGTCCGCCTGGCGTCGCCTTCTGCGGGCCATCTTACTTACCCTCCTGCTTGGCGCCCAGCTGGACGCGCGTGACGCCCCCGTGGTGCGTGGCGATCATGAGGATCTTCTGGATGTGCTCGAAGGGGGTCGATCGGTCCGCGCGGATGAGGACGGGGTACTTCACCCAGTCCGCTTTCCCCGGCACCTCCTGGTACTTCTGGTTCTGACGGTAGGACTCGAAGAGGTCCTCGAGTTTCTTGTTATCGTCCCCCATCTTCGAGGACCAGAAGGTCTTGCCGTTGATCTTGATGGTCCCGTCCTTCATGATGTTGACGACCAGCGTCAGCGGGTCCTCGACCTTCTCTTTGATGGCTTTGTGGGCGTAGGGAAGGACCACGGGCTCCAGCTGAGCCTTCGACATGTCGGTGACGATCATGAAGAAGATGATCAGCTGGAACGTGACGTCGATCATCGGCGTCATGTCGAAGCCGTCGTTTTCCACCTCGGAGGGCAGCTTCCTGCGGGCCATGGGGGCCTCCTTCCTTCGTTACTTGCCCTGAGCCCCGCCCTCGGCCACGGGCTTGAAGCGCTCCACGATCTCCATGGCCACGCCGGAAAGCTCGAAGGAGAGCTTCTGGACCTTCACCTTGAAGAGGTAGCTGAAGAACGTCGCCGGCATCGCCACGATCAGGCCCCACACGGTCGTGACCAGGGCGGTGAAGATGCCCTGCGCCAGTTCCTGGGGCGAGGGGGTGCCCGTGGACATCGCGATCTGCGTGAAGGCCATCACCATGCCGGTGACCGTGCCGAAGAGGCCCATGAGCGGCCCGATGTTGCCCAGGAGCGGGAGCCAGCTGATCTTGTGCTGGAGCTTGAGGTTCTGCTCGTCGGTGGCGGCTTCGGCCGCGGCGACCATGGCGTCATATCCCTCGCCCACGCGGGCGATCGCGGCGCCGACGATGTTGGTGATATAGTTTTTCGTCGCCTCGCAGAGGTTGATGGCCTCCTCGTACTGCTCTTCATCGAGGAGCGTTTCGAGCTCCACCACCACCTCGGGCGGGACGAGTTTGTCGCGCTGGATCGTAACGAAGTGCTCGATGATGAAGGCGACCGTGGCGATCGAGGCGACTTCGATGGGCAGGAGGAAGATGAAGCCCACGCCGCCGCCGCCGAGGATCCAGACGGTGAAGAAGCTGAAATCCGCGGAAGAGGCCTTCGAGCCTCCGCCTTCCTCTTGCGCGAACGCGAGGGCGGCCACCGCGAGATTCAACCCGGCGACGGCCAGAGCGGACCCGACCCACGAACGAAGCGACGGCAGCTTGAACGACCTCATCCCAGCACCCCCACAAAGATCCCGCTCGGTGACGGTTTCCGGGCGCCGGCGGGTGCGGCGCCGGAATCGGCCTGCCCCAGACCTCAAACTCTAGCAGCGGGGCCGGGCCGAATCAAGCTCTACGCTCTGGACGCGCCCAGGCCCTCATTTCCCTGCGGGCTTATTGCTTGCGCGGCTCGGTCTTGTCGTCCTTGGGTTCGTATTTCGCGGCCTTGGCCACGGCCTCCTCGCGGTACCGCCCGGAGGGATACTCGATCGAGACCTCGCGGAAGGCGCCCGAGGCCTGTTGCGCGAGAAACTCCCGCGCCTTGGGATCTTTGGCGGCCTCGAGAAGCTCTTCGTAACAGCGCGCCAGGCGGTAGAGCGCGTGCTCGTGTTCGCGCTCCAGTCCTCCGCCCCGGCCGGGGTAATAAAGGACGACGCTTCGCACGTAGAAGTCGCGCGCCTGGGCGAACTGCTTCTTCTCGAACCGCAGGTCCCCGAGGGCGTTGGAGGCGATCAGAAGGAGCGCCGGTTGCGTGGCGGTCGTGAGCACGCCGTTGCAGAAGGTCTCCAGCCCCTGAGCGTCCTTGAGGCCCCGGAGGCACCGGATCACGCCCGCCGTGGCTTCCGCGGCGGTCTCCGGATCGGCGGAGCTCTTGAGGGCTTCGAAGAGCTTGCGGGCTTCGTCGTACCGGTTCTTGTCGTAGAGAAGTTCGGCTCGCTGGCGGCGGGCCTGGTTGACGAGGTCCGTGCGCAGCTCCGCCGGCGCCTGCTCGATCTCCTTCTCCACCGCCTCCATGCCCTTTTCGTCGCCTTTCTCGCGGTGCGCCTGAAGGGCCAGCGTGTAGGCGTCCGCCAGGAATCGGGAGTCCTTGAAGTCCTTGCGGATCCGGGCGAACTCCGGAATCGCCTGGTCGAGCCGCCCGAGGTTGAGCTCGCAGAGCCCGCGATAGTAGGCCACGTAGGCGGGGAACCATCCCCGGGGCTTGACGACGCCCTTCTCCTTGGAGTTGGCGTATTCCTCGGCGCTCTTGAGGGAGGAGAGGGCTTCCGACCACTTCTCACCCTCGATCTGGGCCATGGCGCCCTTGAAGGCCAGGGGGGCGTCGGCGTATTCGATCCGGCGGACGTCCTGCGGGCGGAAGGTCTGGGAGCCTCCGGCCGTCTGGACGACGACCTCTTTCCAGGTGTCTTTCTGGACCGTGCCTTCCACGGGATTACCGCGGTGAAGGACCACGCGGTCCCGCGCCGGAGGCGCCTGGGCCGCCGCCAGGAGCGCCGCCAGTCCGATCGTGGCCACGTTCATGGGTTCACCTCTAGCGCTTCTTCGGGAGAATCTCTTCGAGTCTCTTGCGCAGGCTCTCGAACTTTGGGCGGAAGCCCCACCGGCTCTGACCCTTCTCGTCGGCATCCCACGAGGGGGCGTAGCCCCGCAGCTCCATGGTGTCGAAGAAGCGGGCCAGCGCGTCGGGGTCGAGCTCGAAGAGGCACTCCGCGCGCTTGTAGAGGAGCCGGTACGTGTGCTCGTTGAAAACCTGGCTGGACATCAGAAGACCGGCCAGCTCCGCGTAGGTGCTTTCGGCCCGGCGCAGGAGTTCGTTCCGCGGTCCGCCTTTGGGCATGGACATGGCCTGAGCCACGTAGCAGTCGGACAGGTCCTCCCAGGAGCTGCCGTCGCGCTTCTGAGGGTCGTTGCGGACGATCTCCTCGTAGATCTTGACCGCGTCCTCGAACTGGCCCACGCGGAGCATGCAGCGGGTGAGCCGCGACTTGATCGCGCGGATCTGGTCCTTGGGAAGCTGGGCTTCTTTTTCCAGGAGGAACCCCTTGTACAGCTCGAGCGCTTTGGTATAGATCCGGCGGACCTCCTCCATGCCCTCCTTGCCGAGCTTCGCTTCGCCCAGTTTGAAGCGCTGCTCGGCGGCCATGAAGAGCTTGTCCGCCATCGCTTCCATCTGTTCCGGGCGGGCGACGGCGCTCGGATTGAGGTTGTAGTACTCGTAGTAGTAGGTGGCGGCCTTGACCGCGTAGAGGTCGTAGAGCTCCGGGTTCTTGTCGCGTTCCTTTTCGGCCGCTTCCTCGAAGGCGTTGGCCAGGACCGCCAGGGCCCGGGCGTAGTGGTCCATGCCCAGGCCGCCTTCCTTCTCATAACGCTCCTTGAGGGTGCGCAGATCGTCTTCCGCCTCCTGGACCTGGCCCAGGCGGATCTTGGCGTCGATCCGGCTGGAGAGGATCGCCATGAGGAGCTTGGGGTCGGCGTTGGGGAAGCGCTTGTCGGCGTCGTTGGAAATGGCCAGCGCCTCCTGGGGGCGGCCGATGCGTTCATGGGAGAGGATCTTGGCGGAGAAGTAGACCGATCCGATGGCGCGGCGCACGACGCGCGGTTCCTTCCCGGTCATCTTCTCGACGAAGTCGAGGTGCCGGCGGAAGGATTCCAGGGCCCGCTTCCAGGCGTCGGCCGCCTGGGCCAGGAGCCGGTCGCGTTCGGCGGCGGTCTTCCCGCGCGCCTGATCCATGAGCTGAAGCCCGTAGTTGTAGAGGCTGAAGCCCACGCTGAAGGTCGCCTCCTCGTAGGCGTCGCGTCCGGGCTGAGCCAGTTTTCCCCACTCGGCGGCGGCCTTGTCGAACTGGCGCTTGTCGTCGTAGTCGATGGCGGTCTGGCGGATGAGCTGATCGCTGGCCTGGTTGGGGAAGGCCTTGGTCACCCAGACGCGGTAGTCCTCGAAGGCTTTCTGATCGGCCTTGTCGCCGGTGGCCTGGGCGATCTTGCCGAGGGAGGTGAGCTTGCGGAGGGCCGCCTCAGGGGCCTTCTCGTGCTGGTTGAACGGAGGCTTTTCGAGCATCGAGAGGGCGGCGACCGCCTCGTAGTGGCGGCCCAGGAGGAAGTAGCACTTGCCGAGCTGGGCCCAGCAGTAGGGGACGAACTTCTGGTCTTCCGGCCGGCGGATGGACTGAAGCGCCCGGCGATATTTCTGGATGGCCCGGTAGACGTAGGCGGGGCCGCGCTCCAGGAAGTTGTCGGCCGCCTCGATGGCCAGCTGGACGGAGTCGTTGGCGGCGTACTCGCCCAGGTAGTCGATCGCGAGGCTCTCGACCCAGGTGTCCTTGTATTTGGTCTTGAGTTCCTGGAGGAGTTTGGCTCCCTTGTCGGTCTGGCCGGCCTTGCAGTAGGCCCGCGCCTGTTCCAGGAGGAGCGCCTTGCCGATCTCCTCGAGGCGGGCCTGGGGGAACATCTTGAAGAAGTCCTCGGCCAGGCGGGCGGCGTCGGCGTAGTGCTTGACGGCGGCCTGTCCGCGGCGCGCGTCGCCGTAGGCCAGCCGCGCCTTCATCTCGAACAGCAGCGCGTGCGCGGCCACGTCGCGGACATCCTCGCTCTTTCGGTTCTCGGGATCGCTCAGGAGGCTGCGCGGCCGGCCCAGGTTCATGAAGGCCTGCCTCCAGTATTCCTCCGCCTTCTCCCGATCCGCGGATTCCGCCAGGAGCTGGTAGGCCCGTCCCACGTACACCGACGCGTCGTACGCCAGAAGATAGCGCTCGTACTGCCACATGAACTCGTCGGTGATGAACTTGATCATTTTTTCCAGGAGACGCTTCATGTCGGCGTGCTTGGAGGCGTTCTCCCGGTAGGTTTCGGCGTGGTTGAAGAGCGCGATGCCATAGTTGTACTTGGCCAGCATCATGCGTTCGTCCCACCGCTCGTACTCCTCCTGCGCCTTGGGATCCTTGCGCGGATCCTCGGGGGGACGTTTCTCTTCCTTCTGGAGCTGCGCGATCAGGTCGGTGAAAAGCTTTTCGGCGGCGGCGAAGGCTTTTTCCGCCTCCTCGGCTTTGGAGGGATCGACCTTGGCCGCCGCCATGAGGGCCTTGCCCTTGGCCTGATAGAGATCGCCGATATCCGAGAGGGCCTCGCCCTTGCGGCGGTGGTTGGGGTGTTTGGCCAGGAGGGCCTCGACTTCCTTGACCGCGCGGTCGATCAGCTTGGCCTTTTCCTCGGGAGCGTCAGCACGGTTGGCCATGAGGATTTTCAGGCGGGCCAGGCCGTACTCCCCGTCGGCTTTAATCTCCGGGGTGGCGCCGGAGTCGCGGATCCTGGAGAAAACCTCCTCGGAGAGATCCCACCAGCCGCGCTCGGCCAGGGCGCTGCCGAGCTCGTAATCCTGGGCGGCCGGGGCGGGCAGGGCGGCGGCCAGGAAGGCGGCCGCGAAGACCGGAATCGCCGGGACGGCTTTCATCAGTCACCCCCTTCGGGAAGGACGAAACCCGCGGCCCGAGGTCCGCGGGATCTCCCGCCCTATCTTAACGGGCCGGACCCGGCCGGGGTTCGCCGCCGCGGGAATCCGCGCGGCTAGAACCGGCGGCGCTCCTCTTCGTCGGGGATGATGATGCGGACCCGCACGATGATGAGCGTCTGCTGGCGCTGGAGGCCCTTGACCTTCATGGATCCGAGGTTGCCCACGATGGGGATCGAGCGCCAGATCGGGATCGAGCTTTCCGCGTCCTCGTCGAACATGACCGTGAGGCCGCCCAGCATGAGCGTGCCCCGGTCCGGCACGACGACGGTCGTGCGGATGCGCTGGATGTTGATGATCGGCGTTTCGATGTTGACGGGCAGGGGGTCCGTGACGACCGCGCCCGGAGCCGTGACGTTGGTCGTGATCGTGAAGATGTTGGGCGGCCGCGGGAAGAGGGTGGCGATCGTGGGCCGGAGTTCCAGCGTCACGAACCGCCGGTCCGCGCTGACCACGGGACGCACGTCCAGCGAGATGCCGTCGGAGACCACGTCCACGATGGGATCGAGCGCCACGGCGGCCGTGGCGATCTGGACGTCGTAGTCCCGCACGTAGGCCATCTGGTTGGAAATGCGGAAGTTGCCGCGCTGGGTGTTGAAGAGCGTGAGCTTGGGCGCGGTCAGGACGTGGCTGCGCTCGCTCTTGGAGATGAGCCGGATGATCGTCTCCAGCGAAATGTCGTCGAGCAGCGTGTACTGGAGCGTGGCCCCGCCCAGGGGGGAAAGCACGGTGTTGAAGAACCGCTGGACGAGGAAGTCGCCCGTCATGATCTGCTGGATGCGGGCTCCCATCGAGCGCTGGACCGAATCTCCGAAGACGCCGGTGATGCCCGCCGAGGTCGCCGGCAGCGTCACCACCGAGCCGGCCGGGAGGAACGGCGGGTTGATCGCCATCGTCGGGTTGATATCCGCCAGCGTCGTGATGCCCTGGACCCGCGCGCCGTTGACGTCGCGGAAGTCCATGCCCACCTGCTGGAGGAAGTCGTCCTCCACCAGGAGGAACCGCGCTTCCACGGCCACGAGCATGCTCGTCGAGGCCCGAAGGTCCGAGAGGAACTTCCGCACCGCCCGGTGCACCTCGATCGAGTTGCGCACGATGAGCAGACCGCTGCTGAACTGGATGGATTTCCCGTCGGCTTCCTCCCACTCGTTCTTGTGGATCGTGTTCTTGATGAGGGTGGCCAGGTCCTCGCCCGTGAACTGGGCGCGCGTCTCCTCGCCCTGGGCGATCGTGGTGCCGATGGCGTCCTGGGCGAGCGAGATGTCCACGCCCGGGAAGTCCTGCATGCCGTAGGTCAGGTCCTGCACGTCGTACAGCTCGAGCTTGACCGCCTTCTTGAGCTGGTCGAGCGGGGTGATCAGGACGATTCCGTCGCGGACCGTGTGGCCGAGCTGTCGGGGCCCGAGCATGAGCTTGAGCGCGGCGTCGATCGGGATGTCCGTCACCTTGAACGACTGGATGCGGGTTTCCTGCGGATTCTCGACGCCGGCGATGTGGAAGTTCAGGCCGCTGATGTCGCGGATGTAGTTGACCACCTCCGTCAGCGGCGCGTCCTGCATGTCGATCGTGATCCGCAGCGCCCTGAGCTTGTCGAGGATCTCCTTGTCCTCGGGCTTGATGTCTTCGTCGAGCTGGGCGATCCCCTTGGGCTTGCGCTTGGAGACGAGCTCCTTCCAGGTCTCCATGTCCGGGAATTCCAGATCCTGAGCCTGGACGATGCCGTTGAGTTCGATCTGCTCGAAGGTCCGCTTCCACTCCTCGACGTAGTTCTTCAGGTTTTCGCGCGCGGCGCGGCTGTGCCGGAGCCGCTGGGCCACGTTGCGCATCTCCGCGACGGACGTGACGTTCGGGTTGATGTAGAGGATCTTGTCGCAGACCATGATGCAGCGCTCGTATTCCTCGCGCTCGAAATGCATCTGCGCCTGGCCGAACAGGAGCTCCAGCTCCCGCTTCTGGTCGATGAGGCGGCGGAGGTCCTCGCGCGCCTTTTCCTCCTCGATCATCTTCTGGCGCGCCTTTTCCTCCTCGATCGAGCGGTTCTTGCTCGCTTCCTTGGTCCGCTCCAGCATTTCCAGGGCCTGCTTTCGGCGCGTTTCCAGCTCGACCCCCGTGGGCATCCACTTGGCGTATTCGAGGATCTTGCGGAACTCGCGCTCGGCGGCGTCGTATTCGCCCCGGTTGTAGTGCCGGGTTCCCCGCGAGAGGGCTCCGTCGATCTCCAGGATCGTCTGCTGGTGCCGGACCTGAGCCTCCCGCATGAACTTGTCGTACTCGGCCGTGACGGGGGTGACGGCGCCGCGTCCCAGGAGGAAATTCACTTCCTTGAGAAGCGCCTGCGCGCCGAGATGGTTCCCGTTGATCTGGAGGGCCTTTTCGCACTCGCGGGCGGCCTTGTCGAAATCTCCCGCCTCGTAGTAGCGCATGGCCAGGCGGTAGTGCTCATCCGCCTGCGCGCCCTTCTGCTGCTCGCTCACCTCGTGGGAGGAACGAAGCTTGCGGAGGATCTCCTCCCACTCCGCCCCGGCCGCCTGGCCGGCGGGCGCTCCCGCCGCGGGCTCCGGCATCCTCTGGGGCTCGCGCTCCGGCGGCGCGGACGGCGCGGGCTCCGCCGAGGACGACGGCGCGGCGCCCGACGAACAGGCCGCCAGCGCGACCGCGAGGGCGAGGGCGAGGATCCGAATCGGCATCATCGGGCGCTCCTTTGGAACCATCTCAATATAGAGGGCTCCCTCGAACGGGCAAGAAATTTCAGCCCCATCTATTGGACGGGAACGGCGGGAAGGATCCCTGCAACGCGCCGCGCGGCTATTTCTGCGGCGCCTCCGCCTTCTCGGGCTTGTCCGGCGCGCCTCCGGCGGGACGGACGCCTCCGTGGATTTCGCAGAACTCGTCCCGGGCCCGGGGGCTGTCCTTCGGATTGGGGATCAGAAGCGTCTGCTCCGCTCCTCCTTCGGACACGACGATCTCGTAAATGTCGTGGAAGACCCGCTTCTCCTTGACGAACTGGCACTGCCCCGCCCCCTGCGCCGTGATCTGCTTCTTGCACTTCGTGATCTCGAGCGTCACGGTCGTGGGTTTGATCGATACGAGCGTCATGCCCGTGTTGAAGTCCACGGTGTGGGCCCGGCCGCCTCTGGAAATCGGGTGCATCGACGTGGGCTCGCCGCCCTGACCCTCGGGCCACCAGCCGATCTTCTCCCCGGGACGCTGGAACTGGCGGATTTCAACGGGCCCCAGCTCGCGGTCGTGCTTCTCGATCTTCACCCACACCTGATAGGCGTCCTGTCCGGGAACGCGTCCCGGATTGATGAAAGTCACCCGGAAAATCCCCAGCGTCTGAACGGGGCTGGGGAGCGAAAGCACCACCGGATCTCCCTCGCGGGGCTTGCGGCCCTGCTTGTCGGGCTCCACGTAGGCCTTGACGCGGTAGTTGTACTTCGTCTTGGGCTCGATCCGGGTGTCCTTGAAGTTCTTGGTCGTGGGGGGCAGCTTGTCGGCCAAAATTTCCCATTTGCCGGAGCCGGCCACCTCCCGTTCGACGCTGAAGTGGCTGTACTTGAGAAGATCGAATTCCTTCTGGAGCGCCAGCTCCTCCTGGCGCGTGAAGGCTTTGACGTCCCAGCTGATCGTCACGCCGTCCAGACCCACGTCCACCGGCCCGAGCGTGACGGGCGGGACTTTGACCTCCTTGACCGCGACCTTCGGCCGCTCGATCGCCTTGGCGCGGATTTCGGGGAGGCCCGTGGCGGCGAAGTCGTTGGCGCCCCGGGCGCTGGCGATGACGTTATTCCAGGGTTCCACCGCCCGGGCCGCCCAGGGCTCGGGGGCCGGAGGGTCGTACTGCGCGTCGCCGTTCTGGCGCTCGCGCGAAAGGCGCTCCACCTCGCGCCGGACTTCCGAAGGGGCCCGGTCTTCCTGGGCCATCAGGACGCCCAGCACGAGGTAGCCCAGCAGCGCCGCGGCCGCAACGCCCAGCCCGAGCTTTTCCCCGTGGGCGGCCAGAAACGCCTGCGCCGTGCCCGCCTTCTTCGCCTCGGCCATACCCGGCTCCTTCCTCGAACCCCCCGTTCGGAGGATCCTCTATATTAGACGCCGCCCGCGCACCCGCGCTAGGGCTGCGCCTCCTCGAACTTCCGGGCCTTTTCCGGTTCGAAATCCAGGACCTGACAGGACACCGTCAGGAGCACGTCCATGGGACGGACCTTCGCGCGCTCCGCCGCTTCCTTGGCTTTCCGGTCCGCGTCCTCGCCCCGGTAGTACACGAATTCCACCTCGGGGACGACCTGGTCCCGGATCGTCAAGTGCGCCCCCACGACGTTGACCAGCAGCCGTTCGCTGGCGCTTGTCTCGTAGGCGGGGTTGAGAATCTCCCGCAGCACCTTGGGCACTTCGCTCGGCGGGAGCTCCAGCGCGAACCCGAACGTCATCGTCCGACCGACCTCGTGCTCGGGATCCGGAATCGCATACTCCACGTAATTGCGGGGAACGCCCGTGCCGGGATCGGCGCCCACGCCCTGGTAGAAGACCGCGTCCGGGCCCGTCGGAGGCTGCTCCCAGGGGGCGTTCTGGAGCCGGTCATGGAGCTTGCGGAAGAAGCGGAAATCGTGGATGCGGGTGACGCGGGCGCCGCCTTTGAGGATGGCGTTGGCCACCCGCTCGCGCGCCCAGTAGCGCTTCTGAAGCTCCTTGAGGACGCGCTCTTCATCTCCCGGCTGTCCCCGGCGCCGGATCTCGTCGAAGTCCCCGGGCTGCGGGTCTTCCCAGTTGAATCCGAACCGGCGCTTCTCGTCGTCGCCGACCACGCCGATCTGCACGTTCTTTTTCCGAAGCTCCTCCTCGAGCGCCCCGTAGTGCTTGCGGTACTCCGCCATGAAGAGGCCGCTGGCGGGGTTCGAGGGGAGGCCCGGAAACCAGCGCTCCAGGTGCTTGTCGCTGTCCGCGTAGAACTTCACGATCTCGCCGTACGCCTTGATCATTTGTTCGCGATACGCCCGCCAGCGTCGAATGTTGGGCTCGCCCGGAATCTTCTCCTGCTTGAGCTCGGCCAGCAGCCCGCCGCTCCCCCGCAGGCCGGCCAGCTCGCGCCGCAGGCGCTCCTTCTGGCTTCCCAGCGGCAGGACCGCCAGGACGTAGAAGGCCGCCAGGACCGCCGCCGCGGCTCCAACCCCCACCCAGAAGGCGTTCTTCCTGATCTTGTCCACGGCGTCCCTCCTACTTTTTCTCGCCGCCCTTGTCGGCGGCGGCCAGGGCCTTGCGCTGCTCTTCGCCCACGGGGATCTGGAGCGTCACCCGGTAGCGCCAGTAGTTCTTGCGCTCCGGCTCGTTCTCGAGCCGCTTCTGGAAGCCGCGCGGGACCGGCCAGGCGAGCGCCTCCGTGATCGGATGGTCGAGCTCCACCTGCCAGAAACCCACGGGTCCCTGCCCTTCCGCCAGCTCCCAGTAGGGATTCTTGACGGCGCAGGGCTGGGCGGGCTTGACCGGGGCCTTGCGGAGCGGATCGTAGTTGAGCAGGGTGCGGATCACGAAGTCCCGCCCCTGCGCGTCGGTGCTTCGCTTGGCGATGACCACTTCGAGCGTCGTCACGAGGATTTTCTGGGTCGGATAGGGCTTCGGCTGGCCGGCCGTGGCGGGGTTGAAGACCGCCGGGGCGGCCCCGCCCTCGGCCGCCTTCGGACGCTCCTTCTCCTCGAATTTCCAGTCCACCACCCACAGCTTCTGGTCCGCCGGAAGCTCCCAGTTTCCGTTGTCCGGAAGGTTCGGATTCAGGAGGTCCATCACCTTGAGGATGAGGTCGCGTTCGGTCGAAATCCGCACCAGAGGCTCCAGCTGGGCGCGGATCTCGTCCACCTGGATCGCCTGCTCGTACTCGGCCTTCTGGGCGGCGGCCTCCTGCTTGGCCTGTTTGGCCCGGGTGACCGCCTTCTGGAGCTCGTCGCGCTCCGAATACTGTCTCCACCCCATCAGGCCGACCAGCGCGTAGAGCGCCGCCACGGCCGCCACGACGTAAGGCTGCTTGCGGCGCAGCTCCTTGCGGCGCCGGTGCGCCGGCGGGAGCAGGTTGATCCGGTTGACCGTCTCGCCCAGGCCCTGAAGCGCCAGCCCGAGCGCCGTCCCCAGGCCCGCCAGGTGCTCCTGAAGATCGCCGGGATCGACCTGGCCGCCCACCTGCACCGTGTTGAGCTTCTGGAGCCGGACGGCGGGAAGCTGCAGGGATTGCGAGATGAACTTCTGGAAATTGAGCGTCTTGGTGGCGTTCCCGAGGAGCAGGATCTTCTCGAACTTCGAGGTTTTCGAGATCGACTTGTAGTACCCCGTCGAGCGGTTGATCTCGTTGACGAGGTCGCGCAGGACGGGCTGGACGGCGTTGAAGATCTTCTGGGCCTGCTGGGACTGGGCCGCCCGGAGCTTGAGTTTCTCGGCCTCCTCGAAGGGAAGATTGAAGGCCTTCTGGAGCGCTTTGGTCAGGTCGTTGCCGGTGATCGGCAGGTTCCGCACCCAGAACTTCGTGCCGTCGATGACGATGAGATCCGTGTTCTCCGCCCCCATGTCGAGCGCCACGGTGGGGCCGGACAGCTCCTGGTCCCGCACCAGGAAGTTGAAAAGCGCCACGGGGGCGAACTGGACCGCCTCCACGTTCAGCCCGAGGTCGGCGATGTTGGCCAGGAACTGCTCGACGATGTCCCGCTTGATGGCGAAGAGGATGACTTCCTTCTCCTCGCCGGGGACGTAGTCCCGGTCCACGTACTGGTAGTCCCAGAGGACTTCGTCCATGGGGAAGGGGATCTGGGACTGGGCCTCGTACTTGACGACCTCCGGGATCTTGGCGTCCTCCACCGGCGGGAGCTTGACGAGCCGGTTGAGGATGGAATGGCTGGGCAGCGACAGGACCACGGGCTCGCCGGCGATCTTGTACTGGGCTTTGACCTGGGCGAGGGCGGTCCGGATCTGCCGGTCCACCCCCCCGGGTTCGCCGGAACCCGATTCCTCGTAAGGGAACACCCCCACGTGGGTGAGGGTGACGCCCCGCCCGGATCCCTCGAGCCGCGCGACCTTGATGCTGTACTTGCTGACGTCGATGCCCCAGACGCCTCGTGCCATGGCATGGGCCTTTCAAAAAGGGACGCCGAAACGCCGGCCCGTCCGCCGCGGGAAGGGAGGGGCTGTCGCACGGCGCGGAAGCGATCGGCGCGCGTGTCGCGCGAGGGGCCGCCCGAGGGCATCGGAAATTTTCGACGTCGCCTTCGGGACCCGGGGTCCCGAACCCGGCCGCGTCTCGCGGGCATCGCCGCCCGAGGATCGCATTCCCGCCCGGCCACTCGTTCCGCCGGCCGGAGAATTATACCCCAACGGGCCTCTACTTCCGAGGACGTAAAGAGCGCACCCGCCCCGTGCGGGCCATTAAATATTTTTTTCCGGTCCCTGCAAGCTTCCGGCGCCCGTTTCCCCCAGAAGGCCCGCGTCCCGGCAGACGGTCCGCAGGTCCGCTTCGAACAGCGGAAGGTCTCCCATGTTCCTCAGGACGTAGGCGGGATGAAACGTGCAGAAGATCCGCCGCCCGTGGGCCTCCCCGTACTTGCCCCGCAGGCGGGTGATTCCCGTCCGGGTCCCCAGGAGCGTCTGGGCGGCGATGTTGCCCAGGGCGCAGAGAATTCCGGGACCCACGAACTGGATCTGCCGCAGCAGCCACGGCATGCACGCCGCCATCTCGTCGAACTGCGGGGTGCGGTTGCCGGGAGGGCGGCATTTGAGAATGTTCGCGATGTAAACCCGTTCCCGCCCGACGCCCAGCTTCTTCAAGGTCTTCGTCAGAAGCTGCCCCGCCCGGCCCACGAAGGGCTCGCCCTGCCGGTCCTCGTCCTCCCCCGGAGCTTCGCCCACGAACATGAGCGGCGCTCCGAGCGGCCCCACGCCGAAGACCACCTGCGTGCGCGTCCCCGCCAGGCCGCACTTCGTGCAGGAAAGAACCTGCCGCCGGAACTCGAGGAACTCGGGCGGCCCGCTCCCGCACGCCTCCGCCTTCGGACGCTCGGCGGCCGGCCGCGCGGCCGGACGGGAGGCCCGCGCGCGGGACAGGGGCAGGAAGTCCGCTCCGAAGAGACGTTCCATCTCCAGGTGCCGGCGCGCGTGACGATTCATCCCCGCCGCCCGTCGAGAAACCGCACCGTTTCCCTCAGGACTTCCCGCTCCGCCTGCGCCAGCGTCCCGGGAACCGTGGCGCCCGACGCCCTCGGGTGTCCCCCGCCGCCCCAACGCGCCGCCAGCGCGATCCCGTCCACGCCGGGGTCCGTCCGCCAGGAAACCTTCACCTTGCCCGGGGCGTCCGCCTCCCGAAGCAGCACCGCGACCTGGACGCCCTTGATCGATTTGACCTGATCGATGTACTCCTGCGTGTCCCCGGGCGCGTAGCCCGTCTTGCGCGACAGGTCCTTCGAGAGGACCAGCCATCCCACCCGCCCGCCCGCGGTCAGACGGATCCGCCGCAGCGCCTCCGCCAGATAGCGAAGCTGCTCCGGCGTCTTCTGGCGGAAAAGCGCCCGGTGGATCTCCGCGGGCTTGACGCCGCAGGCCAGAAGCTCGGCGGCGTCGAGGTGCGTCTGGACCGTCGTGTTCGAGAACGAAAACCGGCCCGTGTCGGTCACGATTCCCGTGTAGACGCAGGTCGCGATCCGCCGGTCCGGACGGACGCCGGACGCGCGCACCAGTTCCCAGACCATTTCCGTGCTGGACGCAAACGACGGATCCACCCAGTTGAGGTCTCCGAAGCGGTCGTTGGAGGCGTGGTGGTCCACGTTGATCACGGTGAGGCGCTCGCGGGGCAGGGCCTGCGCGATCCGCTCCAGGCGCGCCCAGGAGCCCGAATCGAAGGTGAAGACCGCCTCGTAGTCCTTCCGGAGATCCTCGGGGCCGGCCCCCACCCGGTCGCTGCCCGGCAGGAAGCGGTACTCCGGAAGCGCTCCGCCGTCGCAGACCACGTGGGAGCGCTTGCCCAGACGCCGCAGCAGGAAGTGGAAGGCGAGCTGCGCTCCGAGCGCGTCCCCGTCGCTGCGCACGTGGCCGGTGACGAGATAGCGGTCGTGCCTGCGGACGAAGTCGAGGATCCGCCGGATCATCGCCCGCGAAGCGGGCTTCAGGCTATGCCGGGGCGACGCGAAGCTCGCCATGGTCCACCCGTTCCGCACGCCCGCGCACAAGGCTCCCCGGCGCTCCCGCCGCGCGGGCCTTGAGGTAGCGCTCGGTGTATCCGGCCCCGTCGCGCTCGACGAGGACCTCCACCTCGCGTCCGACGAACCGGCGGGCGAAGGCGTCCGCCAGCTCCGCCGCCAGGCGCTCCAGCCGCCGGAGGCGCTCCTTCTTGATCCGGCCGGGGAGATCCGGCAGGCGGGCCGCGTCCGTCCCCCGGCGCCGGGAATAGGGGAAGACGTGGATCCGGGAAAAGCCGATCGCGCGGCAGAGCGACAGCGTGTTTTCGAAATGCCGCTCGGTCTCCCCCGGAAAGCCCACGATGACGTCGGTCGTCAGCCCCGGATCCGGAACCCGTTCGGCCACCCGGTCGCAGGCCGCCCGGAACTGCCGGACGTTGTACCGGCGGCGCATGGCGCGGAGGATCTCATCGTCCCCCGACTGAAGCGGCAGGTGCAGGTGCGGGCAGAACCGCGGCTCCGCCGCCATGAGATCGAGCAGCGGATCGGAGATCTCGTTGGCCTCGATCGAGGAGAGCCGCACGCGCGCCACTCCCGGCAGCTTCAGGAGCCGCTCCACGAGATCCGGCAGAAGCGACCGGCCGGCGAGATCCTTGCCGTAGGATCCCAGGTGGACCCCCGTCAGGACGATCTCCCGGTAGCCGTTGGCGGCCAGGCGGCGCGCCTCTTCGACGGCGCTTTCGAGCGGGCGGCTGACCGCCCGTCCCCGCACCTTCGGGATGATGCAGAACGAGCAGTTGAGGTCGCAGCCGTCCTCCACCTTGAGGAAGGCGCGCGTGTGGCCGTCGAACCGTGAGATCGAAAGCTCGAAGATCGAGGGCTTCGTGTCGGCCGGAGTCAGGCGAGGGTCCTCCGCCAGCGCGGCCTTCTCGTCGTGGGGCACCACCCGGCGGACGCCCGGAAGATTCAGGAACTCCTGGCGGTGGGAATCGGCCGCGCACCCCGTCACGGCGATCTCGGCGAAAGGGAACTTCCGGGCCAGGCGACGCACGACCCGCTGCGCCTCCGCCGTGGCGACCTCCGTGACCGTGCAGGTGTTGACGACGATGAGATCCGCCCCGCGGTCGGCCGGAACCTCCTCCAGGCCCCGCCGGGCGAACCCTTCCCGAAGCGCCTGAGACTCGTATTGGTTGACCTTGCATCCGAAGGTCACGAAGGCGAAGGTCCTCATGAGCGGCGTCAGTATAGTGGAACGCGCCCGCCCGCGCCAGAGACGGCGCGACCCTTGTCCCGCCGGACGGGCTCTGGTACCGTGGGGCCATGGCGCGGGTTCTTCTGGCGATGAGCGGGGGCATCGACTCGAGCGTCTCGGCCCTTCTTCTGCGCCGGGCAGGCCATGACGTGGTCGGGGCCTTCATGCGCCACGGCGTCCCCGCCCCGGCCGGGTCCGCTCCGGCCCGCAAGCAGGGCTGCTGCTCGCTCGAGGACGCCTATGACGCCCGCCGCGTGGCCGACGCGCTCGGGATCCCCTTCTACACGCTCAACTTCGACAAGCCGTTCGAGCGGATCGTCGAGTACTTCGTATCGGAATACGACCGCGGCCGCACCCCCAACCCGTGCGTGGTCTGCAACCGCGACCTCAAGTTCGGCCGGCTCTTCGAATACGCCGACGCGGTGGGCGCCGAGTTCGTCGCCACCGGCCACTATGCCCGAACGGAGCGCCGCGGGGATCGCACCCTCCTTCTCAAGGGAAAGGATCCCCGCAAGGACCAGTCGTACGTCCTGTTTCCGCTCCGGCGCCGCGATCTGGAGCGGGTCCTCTTTCCCGTGGGAGGGCTCGAGAAGGCGGAGGTCCGCGCGCTGGCCCGGGAGGCGGGGCTGCGGGTGGCGGAGAAGCCCGAGAGCATGGAAATTTGCTTCGTTCCCGACCAGGATCATCGGCGGCTCCTGCGGGAACGGCTGGCGGGACGGCTCCGCGAAGGGGAATTCCGCTCGCGCGACGGCCGCGTCCTGGGCCGCCACGGGGGCCATCAGCTTTTCACCGTGGGGCAGCGCAAGGGGCTCGGAGTCGCCTTCGGGAAGCCCATGTACGTGGTGGAGATCGATCCCGACCGCAACGTGGTCGTGCTCTCCGAGGAGGACGAGCGGCGCGCCGAATTTTTCGTGCGCGACGTCAACTGGATCTCCTCGGATCCCGCTCCGGTCGAGGCCCAGGTCAAGATCCGTTCCGCGCATCCGGGGGCGCCCGCCCGGGTGGAGCCCGCGGGAGAGGGAAGGGTCCGCGTGACGTTTCGGGAGCCGCAGCGCGCGGTGACCCCCGGGCAGGCGGCCGTCTTCTACGACGGCGAAGTCGTCCTCGGGGGCGGCTGGATCGAATAGGCCGTCAGGGCGCGGGGGGCGGCGGCGCGGCCGGAGGACCCTTCTTCAGGGTCTGGATTTCGACCCGCGCCTCCTGCGCCAGGCGCTTGATTTCCTGGAGCGCCTTGCGCGCGCGGGTGGCGGCGACTTTCTTGCCCCTGAGGAACTCCTCGAACTGGGCGCGGGCCTCCCCCACCAGACGTGCCAGCGCGTCGAATTTCTCGGTCCCCATGGCGCGGTCCTCGCTTTCGATTCAAACGCCGTTCATTCGACCGCTTCCCATCCGTCCTGCGCGGGCGTCGGGACGGGCCAGCGATTCACGGGCTGTCCTCCCGTGTCCTTCTTCCAGATGCGGCCGTCCTCGCCCATGAGGAAGGTCAGACGGCCGGTCTGACCGTACTGGGCCGGCCAGGCCGTCACGGCGAAACGCTTGCGGTTCGTGAAGCTCTGGCCGTCTTTGTCCTCGTCCTTGGCGTAGGGCTCTCCGTCCGGGTCGGTGGTGAGCATCCGGAAGTGGTAGCCGTTTTTGGCCGCCGGCGTCAGGCCGTATCGGGGCGCGCCCTCGGGATCCGCCTGGGCCGTCGCCGGGTCGAGCAGAAAGATGGCCTGTCCCGAACGGTCCTTGAGCGCGTAGAGGCCCGCGACGTCCCGCGTCCAGTAGTCGGCCGTGCCGTTGCGGTCGCTGTCGGAATTCTTGAACGTTTCTTCCGCCTGCCGGATGAACCGAAGGCTGATCTCGGCGAGACGCTCGTTCGCCGCAATGCCGGCCCCCGGCAGATTGCCCCGATCGGCGGCCGTGATGATTCCGGGAATGGCCACCGCCGCCACGATCGCGGCGCCGCCGATCAGGACCGTCTGCGAAATGGGCACCAAACTCACGCTTTCCACGACGATCGCGTCCGGACGCGTGGCCTTCTGGATCCGCATCGGGCCGATCAGGTCCGCCAGCGTTTCTCCCAGGGGAAGCTGGGCCAGGTCCACGATGAGATCGCCCGTCTGGGGATCTCGAGTGAAGTCCCGCCCCAGGTGCGCGAAGGGTTCCACCAGGCCGTAGAAGACCGCCACCCACCGGCCCACGTCCAGGTAATACCAGGATTCGGCGCCGTCGCGCGGGGCCACCGTGCGGAACCTCGGATCCTCTCCGATCGGCCTGCCGGGACGCTCCGAGCGCAGGATGTGGCGCTGGAGCGCATGGGGATGACTCGAGAAGTAAAGCGTGTTCCCCTCCACGAACCAGCAGGGGGCGTAACCCGTCGAACCGAACGGGAAAGGATCTTCTCCGGCGTCCAGGAGGTCGGCCGGGAGGAACGGAGAGGCCGTCGGAAGTCCGCGCGCCAGCGTCCGGATTGTGCGCCCTCGGAACGTCGCTTCCTCGAAGGCGATTCCTTCGGCGCGCGCGATTTTCCCGAGCGCCGCCTCGAAGCCGGCCGGGTCGGCCAGCTCGACCATCAGGAGGTCGTCCGGAAAAAGTCCCCGGCCCTCCGGCGCGTGACCGTAGGTCGTCCAGGCGGTCCCCAGGGTCGCCAGCGCGTCGCGGAGCGAAAGCCCCCACCGCTTCTCGAGATCGCGGATTCCCTGGGTGAGGGACTCGTCGAACGAGGGGGCGACCTTCGTGCAGGACAGAAGCGTGTCGTAGGTCCCCGGCGCGTCCAGGCGGAAGTGCATGTACGACAGAGACCCTTCGGGGACGCGGGAGGCGAAGGGATCCGGCGCCGGACGTCCGGCCAGGAAACGCAGGAGCCCGCGGTCCTGGCGCGAAGTCACGACGGCGGTTCGCTCCCGCGTCCAGACGCCCTCGTAGGAAAGACCCAGCGCCACGGCCGAGACGTCCGCCAGTCCGAGCGCTTCGATCACCTTCAACGCCTCGTCGCCGATCTCCGCTCGAAACCGCCGGAGCACGGCCTCGGTATTGAGGAAGGACAGGAGGAAGTGCCGGTTCTCCGGGGCGACGTGCCCGCGGGCGGCGGCGAACGACGCGCTCGCCCGCAGCCCCTGGAAGGCGCGGTCGGCGGCCGCGGAAATGAGCCCCTGCATCCGCTCGGCCTGCGTGGTGACGAGGAGCGTGTTTTCGACGAAGGCCAGATAGAAACGGAAATCGTCGTTGCCGAGTTCGTGGACCGTGACCCCCTCATGCTGGAATTCCCCCTCGTGGAGGTTTCCGTTCGGATGCCGGCGTACGGTCTTCTTGAACTCGTCCAGAGCGCGTCGGAGCCTGGCGGGATCCGGAGCTCCCAGCGAAACGACAAGATCGATCTTGTGCTGTTCGTTCACGGGCAGGTCCAGAAGGGCGAAGCCGAGGGGCGCTCCGAGAATCTCCCAGATTTCGTCGATCGAAAGGCCGAAGGTCTGCCGGACGGAGTCGTTCCAGGACGGCGAGACTTCCCCGGCGAACTGGACGGGCTCGGTCTTGCGCCTGTGCCACCAGCGTTCGATGGGGCGGCGAAACGCGCGGATCTCGGGATGTTCCCAGAAGCGCGCCAGGCCCGACCGCGCGTAGTCCTGCGAAGCGGCCGGCGATTGCGGGATGGAAAGGTAGAAAAGGACGTCCGGGGGCAGCAGCCGTTCCAGGAGGTGCGGGTCCGGGGCCGCCTGGGGGCCGAAGGAAAGCGCGGCCAGGGCCAAGGCCAGGGTCGCGGTGCGCGCGAAGCGGGACATGGCGGCCCTCCTGAATGCGGGGGTAAAGTGTAGTGGGTTAAGTATACGGCCTGCGGACCGAACCTGGCAAGGTTCCGGGAGTGTCCAAACAGCGGGGAGGTCGACCATGAAAAGAGGCTTGTGGGGCGCGCTCGTTTTGGCGACGGGCGCCTGGAGGGTTCCGGCGCAGGAGGAGGCTCCCGACCGCGTGGGGAAGGACCGTGCCCCCGTGGTGGCCCGCAAGTCCCTCCAGGAGGTCCAGAAGCGCAGGAACTGCGCCATTCTGGTGATCCATCAGATGGGCATCGGACGCAACCAGCCGCCCCTCGAGGGAAATTTCGAGGGCGTCCTTCGAAAGGATTTCGCCGCCGTCAAAGGGACCGCGGAGATCTACGCCCGGGGGACGTCCTACCTCGTCAATCTGGGGGGGCGTTTCGATCCGCCCGAGGAGCTGACGGGCGTCGAGGGACTTCAGGCGCAAAGCTTCCGCAATCCCGCGCTGCTTCTCAAAGAGGTGGAGCGCCTTCTGGCTTCCGCGACGTTCGGCGGGGACGAGAAGGTGGACGGGCGGGAGTGCCGGATCGTGGACTTCGTCGCGGACGAGGCCCTGGTCAAGCAGCACCTGCGGGAGCTGGAGGCCCGGCTCAACCGGGAGTGGCGCCGTCAGGGAGGACTTATGGCGGAGTTCATCAATCTCACCCACGCCCTCGACGCCCGCCAGAGCGTGGCCACCTACCGGATGTCGGTGGGAAAGGCGGACCTCCTGCCGTACCGGCTCGAGTATGTTCTGAGACCCAAATTCCGGCCCGGTGCGATTCCGGGAGCGGAACGGCTGCCGAATCTGGATTCACGCATCGACGTGCGCTTTTCCCGTTGGGATGAGGACGCGCCCTTCGAAATTCCTTCGGTCATCCGCGAGAAGTGGGGGATTCGTTAGGCCGTCAGGCCTGCGCCCGCGCCGGCCGCGCCGTCGTCAAGCCGCCCTCGGTCATCGGTTCGTGGACCGAGGTCGTCAGCTGATAGAGTACGCCGAAGATGAGAAGCGGCAGGAAGATGCAGAGGTGGATGAGGATCTGCGCTTCGGTCTTGACGTCCCCGGCCAGGCGGCTGACGATCGCCGAAGAAACCCCGTAGGTCACGAACACCGCTCCGATCAGGGACGAGTTGAAGACGAAGAAGAACTTCGGGAAGATCGCCCCGAGGCCGCCCCCCAGGAGGAACGCCAGGCAGATCGAGGCCAGAGTATGGTCCCCCGGCCGGAAGGTCTGCGGGAAGAACACGGTCCCCAGGACCGCCACCGTGAAGCCCCCGAGAAGAATTCCGACGAAGCGCCGCCAGCACGTGGCCACGAACGCTCCGGCCACGGCGCAGACGGCCAGGTAGAGCATCGGGGTCACGCCCCCCCCGGCCGGCTGCAGGTGGCTCTTGAGGAGAAGTCCCGCCCAACCGCCCGCCAGAAAGCCGGTCACTCCGAGGAAGTAGGAGTGGTGTTTCCACGCGAAAAGAAGAAACGAACCGCCGAAGACGATCGACAGGAGTGCCACGATCTCGGGGAAGTGGGCCCCCACGAGGTTCTTGTGGGCCGAAAGGTTCAGCCTCTGGACGAGTTCCACCAGTTCGCGGATCATGCCGGCACTCCCCGCCTATGAGGACTTATCGGCAGGCCCGCCCGTTCTCTTCAGACCCTCAAATCGCGGGAATCGAATCCCGGACGCGAGGTCATTTGATCCGGCCGGCCCGGCGGGCTATAAAGGAACCCCGTGGCTCGGCGGATCGGCATCCTGACCGGCGGCGGCGACGCGCCGGGACTTAACGCCGCGATCCGCGCCGCGGCCAAGACGCTCCTCCTCCGGGGCGCTTCCGTTCTGGGGATCCTCGACGGCTTTGAAGGGCTCGTCCACGGCCGCGGACGGGAACTCACCTTCGACGACGTTTCCGGCATCCTGGCGCGCGGGGGCACGATCCTCGGGACGGCCAACCGGGGGGACGCGCCCGCGCGGATGGACGAGGCGGTCCGCCGATTCCGCCGGTGGAAGCTCGATGCGGTGCTGGTCCTCGGAGGGGAAGGGACGCAGCACCTGGCGCATGCCTTCGAGAAGCGCGGCGGCCGCGCGATCGGCGTGCCCAAGACGATCGACAACGACCTGCCCGCGACGGATCTGAGTTTCGGATTCGACACGGCGGTCTCGGTCGCCGCCGGAGCGCTCGACGTCCTCCACAGCACGGCGGACGCCCACGGCCGGATCATGGTGATGGAGGTCATGGGCCGCCGCGCGGGATGGATTGCGCTCTATGCGGGCGTGGCCGGCGGCGCCGACGTCATCCTCATTCCGGAGATTCCGCACGATCTTGAGCGCGTGGCGGCGTTCGTCCGGCGGCGCCACCGGCGACGCCGCTTCACGCTGGTTTCTCTGGCGGAAGGGGCAGGTTCGGCGCCGGATCTGGCGCGATGGCTGGAATCCGCCACGGGGATCGAAGCGCGGCCGGTCGTTCTGGGACATCTGCAGCGCGGAGGCCCGCCGACCGCGTTTGACCGTCTCCTGGCCACGCGGTTCGGCCACGCGGCCGCCGACCTGGCCTGGTCGGGACGTCACGGCGTGATGGTGGCCCTCCGCGGCGGGCGGGTCGTCGCCGTCCCCCTGGCCCGCGCCGCCCGCGGACCCCGCCGGGTCCCGCCCGATCATCCCCTCGTGCGCGCCGCCGAAGCCCTCGGGGTTTCGTTCGGCCGGTGACCGGCGCGCGAAGGCTTGCGCCGTTCGCTTTTATGCTTTATAATTTGTGTTGCCGCGGACGCTCCGGAACGGGTCCGGGAGGAATCCATGGAAACGCCGCCCCGAAAGCTCTACAAGATCGGAGAAGTCATTCGTTACAGCGGTCTCTCCCGCCAGACCATCCATAACTACACCATGATGGGGCTCATCGCCGAAGAGGAACGCACCGAATCCGGACACCGCCTCTATCCGGAAAGCGTCTTCGAACGGCTCAAGAAGATCCAGATGCTCTCCCGCCACCGGCCGCTCCGCGAGGTGGCGGAAATCCTGCGCAAGGAAGATCAGGCCGCGAAGGCCTCCGCGAAAAGTTCGTAACGCCCGTCCCGCGGTCCGCGGGCCCGGTTCGGAGAGAGGGGGGACATGCAGGCCAGCCGTTGGTGGCGGCGGGCGCTCCGGGAGTGGCCGCTCCTGGGAGCCGCGCTCGGCCTTCTTTCCCTGCTCGCGCTTCCGCGCTTCGTCGCGCGGCCCCGCGCTCCGGAACGGCCCGATCCGGTCCTCCGCGCCGAACGCCTGGTGACCCCCTCCGCCTCCGAAGCGGATCTCGCGGAAGCCGCCGCGCTTCTGGACCGGGCGCGCGCGGCCGGCGCCGCCGACTCCGCCCGCCTGGACGCCGTCGAACGCCTCATCGCCCGAAGGCTTCTCGGGCTCGGCCGCCTCGAAGAGGCCGTTTC